>NZ_JCBDGX010000186.1:0-17239 GCF_059834345.1 Vibrio sp. R11-SG3-ISO3-SZ | reverse complement strand
AATGAAGGGCGATCGTCGTTTGAGATTTTCGAAAACTTTTATTCCCTCGCTCAAGAGGGCTTTTCTGCCATATTAGATGCCCAGAGTATCTATAACAGTCCGCTCGCTTGGGCATGTTTAGCCACAGGGCGTCATGGTGAGTACCACGTCGACAGTTGGGCTGAGAAAGGGATGACACATCCTAGTACGTTGGATAGTCAACATCGTATCAGCGACGGGATCGAGAGTTTTCCGTTTATCCAACACGATACCCACTACATTGCCACCATCATTCCGATCGCCACCGGAACCCAGCAGCAGTGGAAACTGGTGTCCGTTGTGGACGCCATCAGTGACGAAGTCAACATTCACTCGATGGCGATGTTCAATAACTATTTAGATATGCTGGCGCTGTTTATCGAGCGTGACGCACTGATTGCCACCAGCAAACATAACGAGCAACAATCACAGCAACTGCTAGAACAACTCGAAGTGGTGTCCAATAGCTCAAACGATGGTATTTGGGAGTGGGACATCGCCGCTAACCATTTTCGCCTCAATGGTCGTTTACTGGCGATGGTGGGTATAGAGAGCAGCCGAACCAGCGGCGTCTACCCTCTCGAACAGGTCATCGAGTTAGCTCACCATGAAGATAGAGAGACGCTAAAGCAAGCGCTCAAGCAGCATCTGCGCGATCAAACCCCTTTCAAGTTGGAATTTCGCTTAAAAAGTTCGAAAGGTGAGATATTGTGGGTCAATGCGGCTGGTTCCGCCCTATATAATGCGCAGGGTCGCGCGGTGAAAATGATCGGCTCGGTCACCGATGTCACCGAGCGCCGAGTGAGCGCGGAAAAAATCCGTCAAATGGCCTATTACGACGCTCTAACAGGCGTAGCGAACCGCCGCAAGATCATTGAAGTCATGAACAGCCAACTTGCCGCCCTACCTACACAGCCCAAAGCGGTCATGTTGATGGATTTAAATCGCTTTAAATTCATCAACGATACTTTTGGTCATCATGTCGGTGACGCCTTGTTACAACATGTCACGCAACAAATACAAAGCACATTAGCCGCGACACATCGCATCGCCCGACTCGGGGGTGATGAGTTCTTACTCTTTTGCGATGTGGCAAACCGCGAACAAGCGCTGGCGCTCGCCAGTGATATGTTGGACGTCATCAAAAAACCGCTGCACTGCGAAGAGATTGAGCTGGTCGCCAGCGGCAGTATTGGCATTGCCATGTATCCGTGGGATGCGACAACACCCGATGATCTCATCAAGCGGGCAGACATTGCCATGTACCAAGCCAAGCGCCAAGGTGCAACACAGCCCGCCTGCTATCGCCAACAAGACGAAGAATCCCTGTTTGATAAAGTGACCATGGAGCATCACCTCAAGCTCGCGATTGAAAACCGCGAAATCGTCATGCACTACCAACCGCTGTTTTCCCCAACGGACAATCACTTTACCGCTGTGGAAGCCTTGGCGCGTTGGCACTCACCGCAGCTTGGACACGTTGCGCCGCATCAATTCATTCGTCTCGCAGAGGAAATCAACCTGATTGGTGCACTGGGTAAGCATCTGATTAATCAGGTGTGTCGCGACATAAAACAGTCCGTCAGCCTTAGCCGCTACCAGCATGTCTCTGTCAACTTGAGTGCAAAACAATTAATCCAACCCGACTTCGCCCATGAGCTGATCACCATCATTCATCACCACCACCTTCCTGTCAGCCGTTTTTGTTTTGAGGTCACAGAAACCGCCGCCATCACAGATTTCGACGCCTGCTTACAAGCGCTCACCACCTTGAGCCAAGCGGGCGCGAAGATCTCACTCGATGATTTCGGCGCCGGCTTCTCCTCTCTCTCTTTACTGCAAAAACTGCCGATTGATGAGATAAAAATTGACCGTTCGTTTGTCAAAGACATCGTGTTTAACGACAACGACCTTAACTTTGTCTCGACCATCGTCGTGATGGCGAGAGGGCTTGGGCTGCGCGTCGTGGTAGAGGGCGTGGAAACCACCGCGCATTTGGATAAACTCACCAAACTGGACGTGGATTTCTTGCAAGGCTACTGTTTTGCTATGCCGAGCCCTATAGAGCAACTCAGTCACTACGTTCCGGCGCAACAACCCGCCTTGACTGAACCTTCAGCATTAGAAACAACACAGCCCGTCGATTGACGGGCTGTGAGTGTGAAACATGAACGTAATGGATTAATGATGTTCTTCGTCGAGTAGATCATCTTTGGCGGCCAACAAGTATTGCGCCATCGACCAGTAGGTAAGAAACGTCGCGACGTATAATGCCGCGTAGCCGAGCCAAATCATCCAATCATCGTAACGCCAAATCAGAACCCAAAGCGCAAACATCTGGCTCACCGTCTTCACTTTGCCAACCCAAGAGACGGCGACACTGGCGCGTTTGCCGATTTCCGCCATCCATTCACGTAACGCAGAGATGATGATCTCTCGGGCAATCATGGTGACAGCAGGGATGGTCACCCAAATGGAGTGAAAGTGCTCGGTAATCAGAATCAAGGCGGTTGCCACCAGCACTTTGTCCGCAACAGGATCGATAAACGCACCAAAACGGGAAGTTTGACCCAGTTTTCGCGCCAACATGCCATCTAACCAATCGGTGAACCCTGCCACAAAGAAAATCATTGCCGCCGCGAATGGAGCCCAAGCGTAAGGAAGATAAAATGCCACGACGAAAATGGGAATCAAGAAAAGTCGCAACAAAGACAGTAGGTTCGGAATGTTTAAACGCATATTTATTTAAGGCTCTTTTTGTGTGCGTACGGCTGGCAATCCGCCGTTTTGGCGGGCTCTTATGTTGCGGGATTTTTCTTATTGTTTCAATGCTTGATAGATGTTTTCTGCCAAAGAGTGGCTGATGCCCGGAACTTTGGCGATTTCTTCAACAGTTGCACGTTTGAGCTCTTGTAAACCGCCCATGTATTTCAGCAGCGCCTGACGACGTTTCGGTCCTATGCCTTCAATGCCTTCAAGTGCACTCGTACGGCGTGTTTTACCACGTTTCGCACGATGCCCGGCAATCGCATGATTGTGGCTCTCATCGCGAATGTGCTGCATCAAATGCAAAGCAGGCGCGTCACTGGGCAAGTTGAACTCTTCACCATCGGTGGTGATTAAGGTTTCGAGGCCAGGTTTTCGTGTCACCCCTTTCGCAATACCAATCAGTTTGGGTCGCTTTGGCCAATCTCCCCAGTATTGCGAAATGATGTCATAGGCTCGGTTAAGCTGACCTTTACCACCGTCAATAAAGACAATATCGGGGATTTTTTCGACATCTAGCTGCTTGGCGTATCGGCGCTCAAGGGCTTGCCCCATCGCGGCGTAATCATCGCCACCGGCGATCCCGGTAATGTTGTAGCGTCGATACTCTTGCTTCAAAGGGCCTTCGTGATTAAATACCACACAAGAGGCAATCGTACTCTCACCCATGGTGTGCGAGATATCAAAACACTCCATTCTGGCGATCGTCTCCATACCCAATACCTCCCGAAGAGCTTTGAAGCGCTGAGAGATGGTCATTTTATGGTTGATCTTGGTGGTGATTGCCGTCAGTGCATTGGTGTTCGCCAGTTTGAGGTAGCGACTCCGTGTCCCTGTCGGATTGGTATGAAAATGGACTTTACGACCGAGCCGCTCACTGAGGGCAGTTTGCAACGCTTTGGTTTCGTCGCTTAACCCGGCATTTAAGATAATACGCGTCGGTACGGTGCGTGCTTCATTGTGCGCGAGGTAGTACTGAGTCAGGAAACTGTGAAAGACTTCTTGTGCATCCGTCTCTGCTGGGATCTTAGGGAAATGGCTTCGAGAGCCAAGTACCTTGCCTTGGCGAATCATCAAGATGTGGATACACGCGATGCCTTTCTCTTGAGCAAAACCCAGTACATCCATGTCGTCCATCGAATCTTCAGAGACAAATTGCTGCTCTTGCACGCGGCGGATAGCTTGAATCTGATCGCGAAACTTAGCCGCATCTTCAAAGCGCAGTGACTGACTCGCCTGCTCCATTTTTTCCACCAGCGTCGAGAGCACTTGGCTGTCTTTGCCTTGTAAGAACAAGCGCACGAGATCAACTAACTCTTGATATTCCGCGTCAGAAATAACGTCACTGACACAAGGTGCAGCACAGCGACCAATTTGGTACATCAAACAAGGGCGGGTGCGATTGCTGTATACCGTATCCTCACATTGACGAACCGGAAAGATCTTCTGAATCAGATGCAACGTTTCTCGAACAGCACCAGAGTCAGGATACGGACCAAAATACTCACCTTTGCGCTTTTTCGCCCCACGATGCATTGAAAGTCGAGGGTGCTTATGACCACTGACAAAGATGTACGGATAGGATTTGTCGTCACGCAATAGCACATTGTACTTAGGCAAATACTGCTTAATGTAATTGTGTTCAAGAATAAGGGCTTCCGTCTCCGTGTGCGTAACGGTGACATCTATCTTGGCGATATGGCTGACGAGCGCGCGAGTCTTCTCGCTATCCACATTTTTGCGGAAATAGCTAGAGAGGCGCTTTTTGAGGTCTTTGGCTTTGCCGACATAAATAACCTCAGCCTCGGTGTTGTACATGCGGTACACACCGGGCTGATTGGTCACAGTCTTAAGGAAGGTTACCGAGTCAAACGTTTGTGTCACTAGAGGGTCTCGGTGTCGAGCATTCCATGTCGTATCGCTAGGTGCGTCAATTCAACATCGCCACTGATGTGCAGCTTATTGAACAAACGGTAGCGATAGCTGTTTACCGTTTTGGGGCTAAGATTGAGTTGTTCGGAAATGTCCGTCACTTTTTGCCCCTTGGTGATCATCATCATGATTTGCAGCTCACGCTCTGATAAATCAGCGAATGGATTTTCAGAAGCGGGTGAGAATTGGCTTAATGCCATCTGCTGCGCTATCTCTGGTGAGATGTAACGCTGACCACTGTGAACAACGCGGATCGCGTTGACCATTTCATCAGGACCTGCACCTTTGGTTAAATAACCTGCAGCTCCCGCTTGCATCACTTTCGTTGGAAACGGATTTTCCGTATGAACAGTCAAAACAATGATTTTTACATCTGGATTGAATCGCAGGATTTTCTTTGTCGCTTCTAAGCCACCAATACCGGGCATATTCATATCCATCAAAATGACGTCTGCATGATTGCTACGACACCATTTTGCTGCATCTTCACCGCTTACAGCTTCCCCTGCTACGTTCATTCCACGGACGTCTTCAATAATACGTCGTATCCCTGTGCGAACCAGCTCGTGATCATCTACAAGGAAAACATTTATCAAACTTGTATCTCCACACTTTTAACTTGGCTCTGCACCCACTTATACAGTGGATAACAGCATGGCTGCCTAGTTTAACTCATTTTGGTTTTTATTGCCTGCACTGAATATGTGCCCAAACGCAAAGTTTAGCAAGAACTTATTTTCATAACTGTTGGGCTGCACTTAATTAACCTAAGAATCAATAGTTTGACACTATTTTAAGCGATAGATTCTCAACATTTGGAGCATGAATACTTTATTCGTAGCTATGCATTGAAAATGCAATCAATTTCAACTATTCATAAAAAGGATGTAACGAATTGCGTTGCATAACCTTCGTTGGCATTAAGCTGACGAACCATAATGATATAAGGATATGGTATGAAAAAGCTTCTCGCAGTGGCAGCACTGGCTTCAACTCTTCCTCTCTCAAACGTCGCAATGGCCGATTCTGATATCGGTTGTGGTCTAGGTACCATGATTTTTGATGGTAAATCTGGCAAAGTCTTCAAAGTGCTAGGCGCCACAACAAACGGTACGTTCGGTAACCAAACCTTTGGTATTACATTTGGTACATTGGGATGTGATGGCAACGGCACGATCAACTCAGCGCAGAAATTAGCCCTGTTTATCGATGGCAACATGGACAATCTTGCGCGTGACATCGCGAAAGGCGAAGGTGAAACGCTCGCGACACTTTCTGAAGTGTGGGGCATCCAAGAATCAGATAAAGGCGCGTTCAATACGCTAGCGCAAGAGAACTTCTCGCAAGTGTTCCAGTCTGAAAACGTCACGTCTGAAGAGGTGTTCACCAACCTCAACGCCTTGGTTTCAAGCGACCAAACACTGGCCAACTACGCGATTTAATCCTCGCTTAAAAGGCGCTGCACGCTTGTGTGGCGTCTTTTATCCTCTCAAACTTGTATTGAATATCACTGTAACACTCGTATTATCAGCATGTTGGCGTTAAAGTCATCGCAAGCCGATTTAGGATCTCCCCGACCAACTATGAAAAAACTGATGCCACTCACTGGCGCCTTACTTGCACTTTCTTCCCCTCTTTGCTTGGCGCAAGCCGAGTCGCCGACCGAGGTCGCACTAGACGTCGCAACGTTAGCTCACTCTTCATATTGGCAGAAACTGGGCCACTATCAGAGCCATTGGTCTGGCCGTATAGAGAGCCAAGTAGATTCGGACGAATTCTTTTTCTCTGCACAGGGTAAGCGTTCGCCAGAGCGAGAGCTTGAGGCGACTATTCATGCGTTCTATCAGCAGGAGGAAGCACAAGCCCACATTGCAAGGTGCCAATTTCCCGCACGCTTTACTTGGCTTGAAGAGCAACAAGGACGACGAGCGACGCTCGACTGCCCGGAGTTGGAGACATGGAAGGCGGTACTGGATCCTCAAGGACTCACACTGGTGTTTCCTACTGCTTTTATGAACAACCCGTCCTCCATGTTTGGCCACACCCTGCTGCGCGTCGACGCCAAAGACCAGACGCGTCATAAAGAGTTAGTTGCGTTTGCGGTGAATTTCGCCGCGGAGCCGGAAACGCAAGACAACGCAGCACTCTATGCGATGAAAGGGTTGTTTGGCGCTTATCCAGGTCGCTATACCGTGATGCCCTATTACAGAAAGGTAAGGGAATACAATGACATCGAGTCGAGAGATATTTGGGAATACCCCCTCAACTTAACAGAAGATGAAGTGGAACGGGTCTTACTGCATCTCTGGGAAATGCAGCAAGCTCAATTTGATTACTATTTCTTGGATGAAAACTGCTCTTACCAACTGCTCGCTCTTTTGGAATTGGCTCGTGAAGATCTCTATTTAGTCGATCAGTTCCCCGTTCAGGCCATTCCTTCGGATACAGTCAAAGCCCTCGCTGCGCAAGATCTGTTAGCCGCGCCCCAGTATCGTGCGGCCTTTGGTACACGCTTACTGCATCAATCGCAGTCGATGAGTGATGAGCGCTTTGCTGCGGCGCAACGCGCAAAAAAGGGCATCTACCCTAGCGCATCAGAATACAGTGATGCAGAACGTGCGGCGATCCTTGAGTTCGCCTATGAGTGGCTTAACTTTGAGCTCTACGACCTAGGGTTAGAGCGCGACCCTACCGCCAAACAGCTCACCGACCTCTTGTATCAACGCAGTATCATTAAAACCCCCTCACCCTTCAGCGACGTCCCCGTACCTAGCGTATCGCCTGAAGATGGGCATGGTTCTGCGCGTGTCGGGCTAGGTTATCGCTATTCCGATTTCAACCGTCATCGGCTGACCTTAGATTGGCGCGCCGCGTATCATGATCTATTAGACTCGCAAGCTGGATTTATTCCCGGCGCACAAATTAGCTTTCTTGATGCGCAAATGAGCCTTGATGACAACGGCACAAGCCGGTTAGAGAAGCTGTATGTTATTGACGCAATGGCGCTTGCGCCGAGTAATCGCGTCTTCAGCAGTTGGGCATGGAATATTCGCATAGGCTTTGACAGACAGCCCGATAGCACCAACACGTCCGGACGCTGGTTCGGCCAAGGGGGAGTGGGAAAGGCATGGGGGGATCCCAATCTCGTACACGGCTATACGCTGCTCTCCGCTGAATTAAGTGGTGGTGCGCTGACCGACTACCAAGCCACTCTCGGCGCAGGGGCTGAGGTGGGCCTGCTCTATCAAATCAATCAGGCGCATAAAGTTAGCGTGCAGGGGCAGTACCTCAGTCTGGTCGATTCTCCTGCCTCTCACAAAGCGCAAGCCAGTGCCCACTGGCATTGGTCCACGACGTCAGATTTCGCCCTTCGCAGTGAAGTAAGCTACCAGCACTGGCATCGTGACGAGCTTCTCGCGCAGTTGACGGCTTACGTTTATTACTAGCGTTATCCCTTAGCCGCCTGTGCTACACTGGGCGAGCATGGCCCATCACCGCATCCAATTGGGGTTATCATGCTCACCAAGGAACACGCTTTACTATGACCATTCAACACGGTTTTCTACTGACACGCCAAGCACGCGATGTTGGACGCCGCACTCAAATTGACCTCTGGCTCTCTACCGCGCAAGGGCCGATGCAACTGGTCATTGAGGGCGAAAAACCCGTGTTCTTTATCCCGCAATCGCATATAGACCAAGCGCGCGAGATCAACTTACAGCATGGGTTCGATGCCACTATCCAACCCCTCGAACTGAAAGACTTTACCCACACCCCTCTCGCGGCTTGCTACAGTGCCACCATTCAAACGGCGACGGCCTTCAGCCAACAGTTGAAGCAGCAAGATGTCCTCGTTTTGGAAGACGACATACGCCTTGCGGATAGATTCCTCATGGAACGATTTATTCAGGGTAGCGTAGAGTTTGTCGGTCACGTAGAGCAAAAGTCAGGCTATGTTCGAGTCAGCAACGCCAAATGTCGCCAAGGCCAATACACCCCAACACTCCATGTGGTGTCGCTTGATATCGAATGCTCCGAAAAAGGCCTTCTCTATTCGATCGGGTTAGACAGCCCCAAAGACAGTCGCGTGATTATGGTGGGAACGCCACAAGCCGCCGATACTCCGATAGAGTGGGTCAGTGATGAGAAAGCCCTCCTCCAAGCTCTGGTTCACTGGTTCCAAACCTATGATCCCGATGTGGTCATCGGATGGAACGTGATTGATTTTGACTTTCGCTTGCTCGATAAACGAGCCCAATGGCACAAGATGGCGCTCTACTTAGGGCGAGGCAACCAAAAAGCCTACTTCCGCTCATCTGCATCGACCGGCCAAGCGTTCATCTCGATCCCAGGTCGCGTCGTCATGGACGGTATCGACACGTTAAAAACCGCGACTTACCACTTTCGCAGTTGGTCATTGGAGTCCGTTTCTCAGGAGCTTCTTGGCGAAGGGAAACAGATCCACAACGTCCATGATCGCATGGATGAAATTAACCACATGTTTCGACACGACAAACCCTCTCTCGCCCGCTACAACCTGCAAGACTGTGTATTGGTCAATAAAATCTTCGCCCATACCCATTTGCTCGATTTTGCCATCGAACGATCGCGGTTAACCGGTGTTGAGTTGGATCGCGTCGGAGGCTCTGTCGCCGCATTCACCAACCTCTACCTACCGCAGATCCATCGCGCCGGTTACGTGGCACCCAACTTACAGCCTGAAAACTGGCTAGCCAGTCCCGGGGGCTATGTGATGGATTCAATCCCGGGTTTGTACGATTCGGTGCTGGTGCTGGATTTTAAAAGCCTCTACCCTTCGATCATTCGCAGCTTTCTGATTGACCCAATCGGGCTAGTCGAAGGGCTGAAGCTTGAGGTGGGTAAAGAGGCCCACCAAGCGGTGGAAGGCTTTCGTGGCGGCCAGTTCCACCGCAGCACCCACTTTCTGCCTACCATGATTGAAACCTTATGGGCCGCGCGCGATAGAGCGAAGAAAAACAATGAAAAGGCCTTTTCTCAGGCCATTAAGATCATCATGAACTCCTTCTATGGTGTATTAGGCTCCTCGGGCTGCCGCTTCTTTGATACACGCCTCGCCTCTAGCATCACCATGCGCGGCCACGAGATCATGAAGCAGACCAAACGCCTGATTGAATCCCAAGGCTATCAAGTGATCTACGGGGATACCGATTCGACCTTTGTGTCACTAGGGACAAGCTTAAGCCAGCAAGAAGCTGATGCTATAGGCCAGCAACTGACCACACACATTAATGCGTGGTGGAGTGAGTATCTTAGCCAAGAATACGGTTTAACCTCGATGCTTGAGCTGGAATACGAAACCCATTACAAAAAGTTTTTGATGCCAACGATACGCGGCCAAGAAACAGGGTCGAAAAAACGCTACGCAGGATTGATTGTCACCGAGAGCAACGAACACCTGGTGTTTAAAGGATTGGAAAGCGCCCGTACAGACTGGACGCCACTGGCACAGCGCTTTCAAAATGAGCTCTATCGCTTAGTCTTTCACGGTGAGGATCCGTGTCAATACGTTAGAGATTGTGTCGAGCAGACGTTAGACGGGCGCTTTGATGAGGAGTTAGTGTATCAGAAAAGGCTACGGCGCAAACTTCATGAGTATCAAAAGAACATTCCGCCTCAAGTGCGAGCCGCTCGAATGGCGGATGAAATAAACGCGCAACTTGGTCGACCTTTGCAATACCAAAACAAAGGCCGAATCGAGTACCTCATCACCACACAAGGGCCTGAACCCAAAGAGTATCGAAAGAGTCCGATTGATTATCAGCACTACATTGATAAACAACTCAAACCCGTCGCAGATGCAATTCTGCCCTTTATCGGGCTCGACTTTGCACGCTTGAGTGAGCCTCAACTTGGCTTGTTCTAACCGATTTTAAATTCCGTCTTTTGGTACTGTTTGACCAACCAATCACCAAAGGAATCCAACAGACCCACCACAGAGCGTTTAGGGATAACACGCCCAGACAGTAAAATCCCCAAGCGCTCAATGTCGAGCTGCTTTTCAGGATGGTAGCGTAAGAATTGCTGGCCGCACTCAATGGGATCATCGAACCACTGTTTGTCTCGAACCATCACCAATGAGTAGCTTGCTCGGAGCAGCTTTTTGGCGATGATGATTTGAGCATGACTTTGGTCTTCGGGTTTGTTGCTGCGCGCAATTCGATTGCGGTACACGGCAATCCAATCCTCGACGTCCATGTTCCACTGCTTAGCGATTTCCCAACTCGGCTCATAATCGCCAAAGCACTCCGAGAGATCTTCACCATGAATACACACCGCGCAATGACGCAATAAAAATCCCCAAGAAAGAATACCCTCTAAACTCGCCACCTCACTGGCTAAACCAGTTTTAAAAGCAACCCCAGTAATAAACGGATAACGCTTTTGAAAGTGAAATTTGATGGTATTAAACAGAGATGACCGCGAATCGCTAAAAGAGCGATGCGTAATCACGATGACATCCATATTGGACTTCCCTTCGACCGCCGTTTTACGCGCCACGCTGCCATAGAGATAAACGCTGTGGAGATTGTCACCCAGCCCACTTTGTAAATAGGCCATCAGCTCCCCTATTGCAGGCTGATAACGAGCTTGGAACGGTTGAGTTGGGTCGATAACGGGAAGAGGCATGCGGTAACAGTCTGAACTTATTGTCAATCAATGGTGACTTTAATGATCGCTCACACGCTCTGTGCAATCAAGTTATTCCTTCTCAAAGAATAACTGATATATAATGCGCCAAAATACACCCATATGAAGGAAAACGTTCATGCCTAAGGCAAGTGAGCTAAAGAAAGGTTTTGCGATTGTATCTAACGGCAAAACGCTACTCATCAAAGATATTGAAGTGACGACTCCTGGCGGTCGCGGCGGTTCAAAAATTTATAAACTGCGTTGCACTGATCTCACGACTGGTGCTCGCGTTGATGAGCGCTACAAGTCCGATGACGTACTTGACACTGTCGACATGTTCAAACGCGCCGCAGCATTCTCATACGTTGATGGTGACGAGTACATTTTCATGGACAATGAAGATTACACTCAGTACACCTTTAAACGCGATGATATCGAAGATGACTTGCTATTTATCACTGAAGAGATTCAAGGCTTACACGTGGTTTTAGTCAACGGCAATGCGGTTGCACTTGAACTGCCCGCTTCAGTTGAACTTGTGATTGAAGAGACCGACCCATCGATCAAGGGTGCGTCAGCATCTGCTCGCACCAAGCCTGCTCGTTTCTCGACTGGCCTTGTCGTGCAAGTACCTGAGTACATAGCCACTGGCGATCGCGTCATCATCAACACTGCTGAACGTAAATACACAAGCCGAGCGTAATATGTCTGATCTCATTTCTTACGATGACACCATTGACACGGCCTACGACATCTTTCTAGAGATGGCTCCCGATAATCTTGAGCCCGCAGATGTGATTCTGTTTACGGCGCAATTTGATGACCGTGGTGCTGCCGAACTGGTTGAAACCGGAGAAGATTGGGCGGGCCATGTTGGCTTTGATGTCGACAAAGAGACGTATGCAGAGGTTCGGGTTGGACTCGTCAATGAAGACAATGACGTGTTGGATGACGTATTCGCACGTCTATTAGTCAGCCGCGATCCAGAACATAAGTTTTGCCACATCCTGTGGAAGCGCGACTAACCCCCACTCTTGTATCGCCATGGCATAAAAACAAAAATCCCCGAGTCAAAGACTTGGGGATTTTTTATGGAATTCGGACTGCCATCATCGCACAGGGCGCTGTTTGTCAGATCAACCTTCTGTTTTCACGTTTTCAACTCGGGCTTTCAGTTTTTGCCCGGGACGGAAGGTGACTACACGGCGTGCACTGATAGGAATGTCTTCACCAGTTTTCGGGTTTCGACCTGGTCGTTCATTCTTATCACGAAGATCAAAATTTCCGAACCCTGACAGTTTTACCTGTTCGCCACTTTCTAGAGCTTTACGAATCTCTTCGAAAAACGCTTCAACCGTTTCCTTGGCATCCCGTTTACTGTATCCAAGCTTTTCAAACAGGTTTTCAGCCAAATCGGCTTTTGTGAGCGCCATAAAACTTTCCTCAAAGCTGTGTTAAACATAGTTGCGCCAAGGCAACACTCAGTACTTTCGGTAAGCCAATCAACAACATATCGGCGTTACTTTGAAAAGTGTATGCCAAGCTTCTGATTTTCGCCAACTTTTTTATCTATCTGCCTATCACTTGGCGAGAAAGTCAACAGTAACGAAACGCTAAGCATCAGAATTATAAATAGATTTCACCGCAACTTAGCAATCAATCATGCCAAAGTTCTGTGAAAAAATCGTCCGATTTTAGTGAATAATGTCATTTTGATAATTAAATCAACAACCCAACACTTAAATAGCGTTAGGTCACAAAATTATCGCAAGCCAGATTTTGTTGCATCGCGCATCGAACCACGCTCATCATTTCTTGGGATTAAGATCCAACCAGAATATTAACCAAGTTGCATTAGTGTGAATTATGTGCAACAACAAGAGTGTTCACATAAAAATAAATACGACAACGTCATGGCGACCAACCGCTCCCGAGCAAACAGCCCCCTATCGGTGAGACCAATTTCTGCGTCCGTCTCTAAAGAGGAAGCAAAACATGCTTGGTTTTATCAGGTAGAAGAAAACTATGCCGAAGAGGCGAATGTGTTTTTTCAAAAAGCACTGGATTGTCGTGTACGCGCTTTAAAACTCTGCCTTTCGTATGATGGTTCACCACCCCTAGAGCAACAACTCTCTTCCCGCGCTTATTTTGATTCACTCGCCCTCCCACAAGGTGAACTGAGGTACTATGATTACCAAAAACTAAGCACTCCAGAGCTCTCCAGAACAGACGCGAATCATCACAATCAGAGCGGTCATCGATACTGCCAACCTAACGATAAAAACAACGCGCAATCACAACAACGTCAACCCATGGTGAAATCCAGAACTCATGCTTAATTTTGTCCTTCAAGAGCTTATGTACCCCAAGGCCATCGTGCTGTTTATGACAGCGATGTTGGTACTGACTTGGTCTAGTTACTTCTGTTACTCACTGTATAAAAAGCACGGTGCAAGCAGTCTTAACAGCTACTTTTACTATGTGACCTACACATTTGGCTTGTTTATTTGGATTCTTAGTAACTACTACTTTCATACCGGATTGCTGCCATTGCTCGGTGAGAAAGCGGCGGTCTTAATGGCGATTGTCGCCAATATTTCTGCGCTAGTCGCCTTCGCTTCTGCGTATCATTTTACCGCTAAGCTGCGCACCTATTACGCAAGTAAACGCGTCCCCGTGTTCCAATCCATTGTGGCATGGAGCGTATTTGCTTTTGGTTTAGCTTGTAACCTTTTACCGGATTTGACCGTACAAGGCGCCTCTATTTCAGGCCCAAGTCAGTTCGTATTAGAGTTTGGTCCGTATACTCAGCCCTTTTTCCTCGGTTTGACCACCTTGGTGGTGCTGACGTTTATCAATCTGCTCTCTCTAACGGCAAGCGAAAACCGTATTCAACGAACTCGAATCAACTACATGATTCTTGGCATGGCCATTTTTATGTGCTCAACGGCGGTCATTCAGCTTGGCTTTACTTATTTCCTCAATGACTTCTCGTTGACTTGGCTACCACCTGCACTCTCTGTCAGCGAAATGCTCTTCATGGGCTACGCGCTGCTCACCTCTCGCTTTTATAGCTCGCGCTATATTCTGTATATCGGTTTGAGCTTCGCCGTGACGCTGTTCGTCTATTTTTCTGCCATCACCTTACTGCCCATATTTGATGATTCACACGCGTTTGAGGTGGTCACCATAGTCGCGATTGTTGGCTTATCTTGGTCCAAACTTTACCGCAGCTTGCAACGTTCCATTAGCTATATTGTGTATGGCGATCCGGTGTCTCCAGTGGAAAAAATCATCAAGTTGGAGAACGAATTTCATCACTCACCAACGCAAGCGATGGACAAACTCGCACGCTACCTCGATGTACCTGAAAATAAACTGCGCTTGTTGGATGACTTTCAAGGAGCAAGCTTTTACCGTGATTACTTTGAAACCCACACCGCACCACTTGTGCTCGATGAGGTGGAAGAAGCGATGGCAAAAAGTGGCAGTAGCAAACTGAGTCAAGTTCGCTCAGCGATGAAAAAGACACAATCCGCCCTAGTTCTGCCTATTTATGAAGGTCGAAATAAACTGTCGCATGTCTTGGTCTCAAGTGAGAAAGATGGCGGATTAAACTTCTCCTATGAGGAACTTGAAGCGCTGCAACGGGTGCTCTCCAAAGTTCAAGCGCACATCAACTACGAACGTAAGGTCAAACAGTCTCAGGCATTAGCCAATTCCATTGCACATGAAATGCGTAACCCACTCAGCCAAGTGCAGTATGAGTTTGAGCATCTCAACTTAAAAATTCGCCATTTGCCCGCCCATTTTGAATTGATGACACACGTCGACAACGGCAAGCAAGCCGTCCTGCGTGGTCGCCAGCTGATCGATATCATATTGCGAGAGGTGAACAGTGCCTCGCTGGATCAAGAGCCCGCGTTGGCAACATCGATCAGCGCCTGCGTGCGCAGCGCTGTCGAAAACTATGGCTTTGACGATGAACCCACTCGCCGCCGTGTCCACCTAAAACTGAATCAAGATTTTGTCGCTAAGGTAAACGA
The DNA here is from genome assembly GCF_059834345.1 of Vibrio sp. R11-SG3-ISO3-SZ. Taxonomy (NCBI): domain Bacteria; kingdom Pseudomonadati; phylum Pseudomonadota; class Gammaproteobacteria; order Vibrionales; family Vibrionaceae; genus Vibrio; species Vibrio sp. R11-SG3-ISO3-SZ. The sequence goes on along the minus strand of NZ_JCBDGX010000186.1, from coordinate 1,805 downwards.
GACACTGTTTAACTTTGTGATTTTCAATCTCCTTCGCAACGCCATTTACTATTTTGACTCTTACCCAGATAGCCACATCACCATTGAAACCGTGCCAGGGGAGAACGACAACCGACTCGTTGTTACCGACACAGGCCCAGGTATTCCAGCGGATCTTCTTGAGCGTATTTTTGATGATTTCTTCAGTCACCGTAAGAGTGGTGGTAGTGGGCTAGGTCTGGGCTATTGTCAACGCGTGATGAAAGCGTTTGGTGGGACAATTCAGTGCCGCTCAGAACAAGGCAAATTTACCGAGTTCACGTTGAGCTTTCCCCCCACCACGCAAAAGCCTGTCGTCACGCCGAATAAATCAACGCCCGCCGCTGAGCCTACAAATAAAGTAAAACCGCGTGATCGCCAAGTGGTTTCGAGCCCTACCGCTCCGGGTGCGCCAGTGGTGTTGGTGGTCGATGATAAAGAAGTGCAACGTGCGTTAGTCAAACTGTACGTCGAACAACTGGGCTATCGAGTGATTATGGCAAATAACGGTCGAACCGCGCTCGACATCATTCACGATAATCCCGTTGAGTTGGTGTTTATGGATATCCAGATGCCGGTCATGGATGGCTTTGAAGCCTCGAGACGCATCAAGGAGTCTTACCCAAGCATTCCTATTATTGCGCTCAGCGGAGAGGCAGAGAGCGCCAGTGTCACGAAAATGGCCAAGCTGATGGATGGTCGCCTCACCAAGCCAGCAACCAAAGAGGCCTTGGCGAGTGTGCTCAACCGTTTCTTTTACAAAGAAGAAGTGTTGTAACGATACGCAGTGAGGCGTTCTCCCTCACTCACCTAGACGCTCAAGCACTTTTTCACATAGCTGCTTGAGCATCACCATCTCTTCCAGGGGTAAATTGATTTTACATGACAGCGCAGAGGGCACGGTAAGGGCTTGCTGCTTCAACGCTTTTCCGTGCGAGGTGAGATTGAGGACCCGCACGCGCTCATCATTCTCACTGCGCGCTCGTTCTACAAACCTTTTACTTTCCAAACGTTTTAACAGTGGCGTCAAGGTCCCTGAATCGAGGTATAACCGAGCACCCAGCTCTTTGACACTGACGCCATCTTGCTCCCACAGCACCATCATCACTAGGTATTGCGCGTAGGTGAGATCCAATGCATCCAGTAGCGGTCTGTATGCTCGGCCAACTGCGTTAGCCGCACTGTATAGTGGAAAACAGACTTGATTCTCGAGTTTTATTTTATCCTCATCACTCAAGGGGGGCGTCACATGACAAGTGTCCATAGCATTCACCTTAAAAATAAATTGCGCACAATATAGTTGCAAAACAACTTGGGTTCGATATATGATTGCAAACAATTAGATTGCGCACAACTTAAATAACCAAGGAGATACCCATGAGCACACTCTACAAAACTCAAGCAACCGCATCTGCTGGCCGTAACGGTCAGGTTCAAACTGACGACGGTCTACTTTCGCTTAGCCTTGCTTATCCGAAAGAGATGGGCGGCACCGGTGCGGCGACTAACCCAGAGCAACTATTTGCCGCAGGTTATGCAGCCTGTTTTTCCAACGCTCTGCTCCACGTTGCGCGTGAAGGCAAGGTCACATTGAAAGAAGCGCCAGTGACCGCTGAAGTCGGTATCGGTCCAAATGAGCAAGGTGGCTTTGCACTCACCGTGAGCTTGAACGTCGCACTCGCTCTCGACGATGCGCAAGCACTAGAACTGACGAAAATCGCTCACCAAGTGTGTCCATACTCCAACGCCGTTCGTGGCAACATTGACGTTCATGTCACGGTGAATGG
>NZ_JCBDGX010000185.1:0-45985 GCF_059834345.1 Vibrio sp. R11-SG3-ISO3-SZ | reverse complement strand
ACCTTCTTTGACACCATCATCATCTGTACTATGACGGGCCTTGCCTTGATCCTGACTGGCGCATGGCAAAGTGATTTTGCTGGTGCGGCCATGACCACTCACGCCTTTGCCGTCGGACTTAACGCCGACACGCTAGGTCCATTGCTCGTCTCCATTGGCCTGATTTTCTTCGCCTTTACGACTATTTTGGGCTGGAACTACTACGGCGAACGTTGCGTTGTGTTCTTACTAGGTACTAAGGCTGTACTGCCTTACAAAGTCATCTTTGTCGCTCTGGTCGCTTCTGGTGCGTTCCTTCACCTCGATATGATTTGGATCATCGCCGACATCGTCAACGGACTCATGGCCATTCCTAACCTTATCGGCTTGATTGCGTTGCGCCACATTGTGGTCGAAGAGACTAAACTGTACTTTGCTGCGCTGTCGGTGGGTAGCAGTGCCAAAACCACCGCGTAAGACGACCGTGTAAGGTGACGTGATCAAAAAGCCCGCGCTCTAGCAAGCGCGGGCTTTTTCATTTCTAATCCACTGTGATTTCTAATACATTGTGTATAGATTAAACTCTCTTTAAATCTGCGGTTTTTCAATCATCAGTTTAACACCAAGCGCAATAAGAACCGCGCCGGTGGTCCCTTCCATCCAGCGATTAAAACGCGCACTGCGAAGCAGAGATTTAGCCCGAGTCAGCACGCCCGCCAGTCCACACTGCCATACCATCGCAATCACAAAATGGATCGCAGCCATCACACATGACTGCACAAACGCAGAACCCTCTGGATTGATGAACTGAGGTAAAAACGCCAGATAAAACACCGCCGTTTTAGGGTTCAGCACGTTCGACAAGAAGCCTTCTCGCAGTGAGCGCCACGCCGTGGCTTTGGTGTGCGCCACCGTTTGCACCGCGATCCCCGCATCCAATTGGCCATTGAACAGCCCCTTAATGGACATTACACCTAGCCAAATCAAATAGGCCGCGCCGACCATTTTCACCGCACTAAATAGCTCAGCCGATTGCGCCAAGACCGCCGAGATACCAATCGCAGAAAAGGTGGCATGGACAAACAAGCCCGAGCAAATCCCCAAACTGGTTAATACACCATCGGAAAAGCCGCCACGCGACGAGTTACGAATCACAAGCGCAGTATCGAGTCCGGGGGTTAACGTCAAAATGGTGATGGCGACCAAAAACGCTTCCATATTGTTGATCATTGCAGGTCCTTATTATTGGGGAGCAAAGGCTCCAGTCAGCGCGAGATATAACCAGGTCATCTCAGGAAAGATCGCCATCTTATAGCAAGGCCGTCAAAATAGGCAATGATTATGCTTCTTGCTGCAATTATTGAACGCAAACCCCTTGGTCAATCCTGAGGAGGTTGTTAAGATTTTGGTTTTCCCAGTCACCTAAGGTGTGGTCATGAGCGCATTCGACAAACTCAAACAGCATTCCCAAAAAATTTCTCGTTTTAATCACTTAGCGGCCATCTGTGGATGGGACCAAGCGGCAGTGATGCCGAGCGGAGGGAATCAAGCTCGCTCAGAGGCAATGGCCGAGCTATCCGTGCATATTCATCAATTGCATACCCAGCCACAGCTCGCGGATTGGTTTGCCGAAGCAGAAACAGAAACGCTCAGCGTTGAAGAGAGCGCCACACTGCGAGAGCTTAAACGCCAGTGGCAACAAGCCAATTTGCTGCCTGAAGCACTGGTACAAGCCAAATCCCTAGCGGGCTCGAAATGTGAACACGCTTGGCGTACCCAGCGTGGCCAAAACGACTGGATCGGGTTTGAGAAAAACTGGGCAGAAGTCGTTAAACTTTCGAAAGAAGAGGCGCAAATTCGTGCCGATGCCAACGGATCGACACCGTATGATGCGATGCTCGACATTTACGAGCCGGACACCACGTCAGCGTCACTCGATACGCTGTTTGCCGACGTAAAAAGCTGGCTACCTGCCTTGATCGATGAGGTGATCGAAAAGCAGTCTTCTGAGCACTACCTCACCCCAACAGGCCATTTTCCCACCGAGCAACAAAAAGCGCTCGGGCTGGATGTGATGAAACTACTGCAATTCGATTTCGATCATGGCCGATTGGATGAGAGCGTCCACCCTTTTTGTGGTGGCGTACCGCAAGATGTGCGAATTACCACCCGCTACGATGAAAACGAATTTGTACAATCGCTCATGGGCATCGTTCACGAGACAGGCCACGCCCGTTATGAGCAAGGTTTACCCAAAGCACTAGCAGGATTGCCGTCAGGCGAAGCTCGCTCAATGGGTATTCATGAGTCTCAATCACTGTTTTTCGAAATGCAAGTGGGCCGCAGTGATGCGTTTATTGCCCATCTATCGCGACTTGCCACCCAACACTTCTCCGGACACGATACGTCGCTTTTTAGTCAAGCGAACTTTCAAAAGCTTTATACTCGCGTCAAAAAAGACTTTATCCGTGTTGATGCCGACGAGCTCACCTATCCGGCTCACGTCATTTTACGCTATGAGATCGAGCGTGATTTGATCAATGGTGATATTTCCCACCAAGATGTTCCCGAGCTCTGGGACACCAAAATGCGCCAGTATCTCGGTCTCTCTACCGCCGGTAATTTCAAAAATGGCTGCATGCAAGACATTCACTGGACGGATGGCGCCTTCGGCTACTTCCCATCATACACCTTAGGGGCCATGTACGCGGCGCAGTTTATGGCAGCGATGAAGAAAACCGTGGATGTGGATGAAGCTATTCACTCTGGTGATCTCACGCCTATTTTTGCTTGGCTGGGCGATAACATCTGGAGCAAGGGCAGCTTACTGACAACCGATGAGCTGGTTAAATCGGCAACAAGCGAAGTGTTGAACGCTCAGTTCTTCCAAAATCACCTGAGAAGTCGATACCTGTAGATAGTACTCACGTAAAATGAAACGCCGTCACAGGGTTTACCCTGTGACGGCGTTTTTGTGTGCTCTTTACGCTTTAAGATGTTGCTCAAAAAATTCCAATGTTCGCTGCCAAGCAAGCTCGGCCTCTTTTTCGGCGTAACGTCCGGTGGAGTCATTGTGAAATCCGTGATTCACGCCCTCGTAAACGTAGGCTTGATAGTTCGCCCCATTGGCCTTAAGCGCTTTCTCGTACTCCGGCCAAGTGGCGTTGACACGCTCATCAAGACCCGCGAACTGAATCATCAACGGCCCTTTCACCTTCGGGATCAAAGATTCCGCTGCAGGTGTACCATAAAAAGGCACCCCTGCATCCAACTGCTCAGGAATGGTCGCAGCCAGCATATTGACTATGTAGCCGCCAAAACAAAAACCGACCGCCCCTAATTTTCCGTTACTTAGCTCATGCGATTTCAAAAAGCTCGCAGCGGCTAGGAAGTCCGCTTCAATCTTCTCTCTATCTAGACTCTTTTGCATCGCGCGGCCTTCATCGTCATTTCCTGGATAACCGCCCAACGGATAGAGTGCATCGGGGGCAAAGGCGATAAAACCTTTCGCGGCTAATCTTCGCGCGACGTCTTCAATGTAAGGGTTAAGCCCACGGTTTTCATGCACAACCAGTACGACAGGCGCGGTGCCTACCAACTCTCGTGGCACGACCAAATACCCTTGCCCTTCACCGTGACCATTCGGTGAATCAAACTTGACGTAGCTGGCTTTGATTGCGGGATCGTTAAACGACACCTGCTCTGCCAGTGCATAGTTCGGTGTCAGTGCTGACGTTAAGACTGACATCGTAAAGCCTAATGCGACAAGACCAGAGAGACGTCTCATGAATTCTCGTCTGTCTATCAATCCATGTGCGTATTCGTCGTACCAATCAAATGCTTCTTGCGGAATTGCTTTAGGCGCCATAGGCGCTGTGACCTTTTCACCGATGATGTTTGACATCCTTATCTTCCTCATTGACTGTTATTACTTGAAGCGATAGTTACTTGAAGCAATAGTTATTTGATAACGTTCGTCATTTGAAACGATCGTTCAAGAAGTAAGATAGTCGCGATTGGACAAAAACGAGTGTTATTTACATAAATTTACACAGTAGACGCGACTGGTATCGCAGCCAAGCTCGTCACGTTTTTACCTTGGAACTTAGACTGGTATAAGGCTTCATCAGCATAGGTGAGCAAGTCATTGAGCAAATCCTCTGAATGCAACTGCGGACCCACGCTACTGACAATCCCAAACGAGCAGGAAGCGTGAAAGCGCCCCCCATCTTGCCCAAATTCCGTCTGAGCAATACGTTGGCGAATTCTCTCGACAATGGCCACGGCTTCTTCGTCATTTGATAAACCAGACAGCAGTATCACGAACTCATCACCTCCAAAACGCGCAAAACAGTCTGTCGGTCTGATCGTATATCGAGTAATACGGGCGATGTCCTTAAGTAGCCCATCACCACTCGTATGCCCATAATGATCATTGATCGCCTTGAAATCATCGATATCAAAGATACAGAGATAAAAACGATGGTCGCTCGCCCGTCGACTGCGTGAAACTTCATCAGCCAAACGAATTTCAAAATAACTACGCGAATACGCTTGTGTTAGATGGTCAAACATCAGACGGGTGCTAAGCTCTTGACGCTCACTGTATAACTCGTCGATATGGAGGACCAATATCCACGTAATACAGCAAGTCAGCAGAAACGAGCCTATCCAAGTCAAGGGTGGCATATCGAGCACTTCTATCGCGGTCAGCGTATCACTGACGCCAGTGCACATCCAAATCGCACTGGCGGCCAACAACATTCTCAATGTGCGCAAATCGTCCTCTTGTCGCTTAGCCCTTTGCCTTAGGTAAACACGAAATAGAACGATCATACAATACATCGCCAGCAGTAATATCCACGCACCCCAAAGCTCAAACAGAGGACCAAACACTAGTCCGGTGTAGTAACTGGATGTCACGTAAAATTGGTTGTCCAGAAAGTATGGACTCGGAACCACAGCCATCAATGAAAACAGACCACATATCGCGTAGGCAATCTTCAATGGGGTCGGAGCCTTATAGTCAAAGAAAGCGATGTAAAAATGCAGACCGAGTACAATCGTAAACATTGAAGTCACGATGGCGACTCGGTTAAAAATATTCAGCAGAACCAGGCTGTCGCTAACGTTCAGCATAATGCCAAACGCACCAAGGAACAGTCCGCTAGCTAAAGCGGTTAAGGAAAATATTCGATAGTAATGAACATTTTCCTCGTAACGAGATTGAAGCCGGTTATACAGCATCACAAAAAAGAAGCTCAGCACTAAACTGATGCTTGATGCGATAAACATAGGCAATGAGGTAAGTAGCACGATGCCTTCCTTTTAAGACCCAGGATGTCCCTGTATGAAAACGCTAAGTCCAAACCTAGCAATCGCTACCTCTACACTCAAGAAATATTCATCTTTTCAATCACTTTTTGGCATATTTCAACGTGACGTCACATTTGAGACAGGTTTCACATTTATGCTGTACAACGTCCACCACTGCAATCGCCAAACCTCGGCTCCTAGGCTTACGCCTCCGCCAACTGAGTCAGTAGCTCATCACGGCGCAACTCTAGGATTTCATCAATAAGCTGCTCTTTCGCACGGAGACCAAAATGATCGGCGTAATTTTTCACCTTAGAAATCTCTTCAGGTTGAAGTTGATACACCTCGCGTTTGAGGCGTTGCATCGCTTCACTCTTGATACAACCTTGCTGCTGAAGCAACTTGATGATTTCCATGTCGGCTGGGTGTGGTGTTCTTGGCATAACGGTTTCTTATATTTTTCGGATTGACGTTGTTAGTCACTGCTCGTTGGCAGTGTTAAATTTTGCAGAAAGCGTAGTCTCTGATTGTTACAATTAAATTTAAACCAATAGAAAGTTAAAAATTCCAGATCAAAGTCAACGTTCTGTGCTGAGTGTCCCTTCACGTCGGTACTCATAGGTATCCGCAAAGCGTGACAAAATCCAATCCCCAGCCGTGATCAAAGGGTAGCCACCCTGCCCTTGTTTTTCAGCTAGGCAGGATTTTAGCGTCGTGACTGGGGTATCAAAATCTGGCTCGACGAAAAATGGCATGGAAAAACGCGTCTTACCGTTGCTCGGACTCGCGACTCGATGCTTAGTGGAGCGATAAATATCATTCGTCCAGCGCTGCATTAAATCGCCAATATTCACGACATAGCTTCCCTCGACGGGCGTGGCGTCTATCCATTGATTTTGCTTATTCAGCACCTGTAAGCCGCCGCTCGCATCTTGGTAGAGTAATGTGATACAGCCGTAATCCGTGTGGGCTCCCGCCCCATTTCCCACCGTGTTGGTTGAAGGTTCTTGACTTGGGTAGTGCAACATACGCAACACAGAGATAGTTAACGTAAAATATTGGGTAAAGAAATCTTCTGGCTCATTCAGTGCAATTGCCATCGCTTTCAGTAACTTAAGGCCGACATCTAACGTAAGGCTGTAATGCTGATTCATCGCCTGGGTAAAGCCTTCAATCGAGGGGTATTGGTTGGGGCCATAGAGCTTTGGACAACGCGCAACTTGCGAATGATAGGGTGAAAGGTCAAGCGCCATATCAAACGACTCTTTGCAATCCAACTCACCGAGTGGATCGAGTTTCTCGGCGCTCAAACGCCCCCAACCACGGTGATTCATACTGTGCTCAATCGATATCGCTTGTTTCTCCTCTTGCGGTAGGGAAAACAGAGAGCGTGCATAGTGTTCAATCTGATTAAATTGAGTTTGAGGAATACCATGTCCTACTACATAAAAAAAGCCGAGCTCTCGGCAGGCTTGATCAATCTGATCAATAACTGGGCCCCAGTCGCGGCGATCATCAGAATTGAGCGGAGAAATATCGATAATAGGAAGTGACATGAATGCTCCTTGCAGTGTGTCATTGACTCTGCAAGGAGTGAGCAAAAAGCTGACCAACAAGCCAACTTTTATTTATCCAATATTATCAATCGCTTAAACTAAAGCGAAAGAGAAACCAAATGATATTTGCCCCACAAACTGCCGAATAGGATTGTGTTTGCACCAAAGTGAGGAAACATATAGCGAGCCGACATCAATCGATGAATCGCTCTTTAATCTCCAGAATATTCGGTAACTGGTCCATAAATACGGGCACCAATTGTGGATCAAAATGTTTTCCGGCTTGCTCTTGAATTAGGGCAACAGCATCACTGACCGGCCAAGCTTTCTTGTATGGGCGTTCACTGGTCAGGGCATCAAACACATCCGCAATTGCCGCTAGGCGTCCTTCGATCGGAATCGCTTCACCGCTTAATCCCTGAGGGTATCCGGTTCCATCCCATTTTTCATGGTGGTTAAGCGCAATACTTTGAGCGAGGGCGATAAGCGGAGAGCGCGGGTTTTCCAAGATTCGTACCCCTGCTTCCACATGCGTCTGCATCAACGAAAACTCTTCTGGTTCCAATCGACCCGGCTTGAGCAAAATACGATCTGGAATCGCGATTTTTCCAATGTCGTGCATCGATGCCGCCATGCGCAGTTCGTCTGCCGCTTCTTCATCAAAACCGATCGCAAGCGCCAGAGTTTTCACATAATGACTCATGCGCAGTACATGCATCCCGGTCTCATTGTCTCGGTATTCAGCGGCGCGGCCTAAGCGCTGAATTAAGTCAATTTGCGTCGCTTTGAGTACATCAATTTTGACCATAGATAACTGCGTTTTAACTCGAGCACGCACAATGGCAGGGACAATAGGCTTAACAATGTAATCGACTCCGCCGAGGTTAAAACCGGTCTCCTCATCAATGCTGTCACTGAGCGCGGTGACAAAAATGATCGGTATCATTGCCGTATCGGGGTTCGCTTTCAGTTGCTGACAAAGCTCAAACCCTGTCATCTCAGGCATCATCACATCAAGCAAAATAAGGTCAAACTTCTCTTGCTCGAGCAAACTTAATGCGTCTTTGGCACTGCGAGCAAAGGAGAGCCTATAATCGCTGTGCAGTACTTGTTTCATCACTTTCAAGTTCGCGGGTTCATCGTCCACGACCAATAATCTTGGCACCGAACGCATCACTGGGTTATGACGTGTGAGGGGCTCTGGCGTTAATGTTGTCATCGTCACAGCGTTCCTTATTCAGCTAGGTAGGTTAACGCCAAGTCGATATGCTCGCTGGCTTTGGAAAATTCAAACTCGTCGATCGCGTTCATGGCATCGATGATCGGCTTTTGCAGTTTGTCTGGCGCGCGACTGCGAAGGGTTTCACCAATATCCTCACGCAACTCGCCACTGTGGGTCGCCGCTCGCCACTCTGTTAATAGACGCTCAATCTCATCGGCATGCAACGCGTCATCGAGCGTTATTTCTTTAACTTGGGTATCGGTTTGACTCAGTGCAATGCGACTATCGAGCTCCTGCTTGACCTTATGCCAACATAGCGACAGATCGCCAATCAATGGCAGCGCCTTCGCGTGATCTTGCTGTATAGCGGCGTGCTCTATCTGGGCAAAGAGTTGGTGCAGCGCCATTAAAGCCAAGTTGCCACACACGCCTTTGAGTGCATGGGCTTGCGAACGCACAGCCCGCCAGTCTTGGTTTTGCAGTGACTGCGCCAAGGCACTCGGAAGCCCCTCATGCTTGTCCAGCATCTTGCCAAGCTCCGCTAAGTAGAGCGCCTCATCCACCCAAAGTGTCAGCGCTTTCTGCCAATGAATCATCGCCTGATCACGGCTCTCTTTGCCAGACGGCTCTGCGGGCGACGATGGGATACTGACCTGTGATTCAACCTTTAACACGCGCGCCATTTCTGCGCTCAAACGGTTAAAATCAACCGGCTTATTGGCAAAGCCGTTCATTCCCGCTTCTTGCGCTTGGCGTTTGTCTTCGGTCAAGACACTGGCAGTCAGAGCAATAATCGCGACAGGGGGTTTGTCTTGCTCGCGTTCCCATTGACGAATCTGACGGCTGGCTTGTAGGCCATCGAGGCGCGGCATTTGTAAGTCCATCAATATCAAATCAATCTCGTGCGTTTGGTATTGCTGGACCGCTTCAACACCATCGCGCGCGACCCATACTTGATGACCCGCTCGTTCAAGAAGCAGAGAAAGCAGCGTCACGTTTTGTTCAATATCGTCACAGACTAACACTCGCTGGCTTGGCAGCTTCACTTGCGAGTGAACGTCCGCGCGCGGCAGCCGTTCACTTTTGGGCAGGGGCAGTTCGAAGTAGAAGCAGCTTCCTTTTCCGAGTTCACTGGTGGCATGAATCTCTCCACCCATTAGTTCAACCAACTGCTTGGAAATACTGGTCCCTAACCCCGTACCACCGAAACGACGGCTCATGGAAGCATCGGCTTGCGTAAAAGGATCAAAAATCGCCTCAACCCGGTCAGGCGCAATGCCGATACCGGTATCAATCACGCTAAAACGCATCACATCGCTCAGCTCAGTGGGCGCGATGTTAAGCGTGACGCTCCCCTCTTCGGTAAACTTGATGCCATTACCCACTAAATTCATCAGTACTTGGCGGATGCGGTCTTCTGCGCCGAAGACAATAGCTGGCACGCGATCATCAATATGTAGGTTGAGCTCAATGCCTTTGTTTTTCGCATTAAGCCATAACGTAGAGATGACGCCATCGACACAATCCGCAAGATGAAACACCACAGGTTCGACTTCGAGCTTGCTTTTTTCCAACTTAGCGCTGTCGAGAATATCATTGAGAAGATGAAGCAAAGAGCGAGACGCGTTGGATATGGTTTCCAGGTGACGTCTATCCTCGCTACCCATTGGTGATTCGAGCAAAATATTGGTAAAACCGATGATCGCGTTCATGGGCGTGCGGATTTCGTGACTCATATTAGCCAAGAATGCAGCTTTGGTTTCGACCGCTTCTTCGGCAATGCGTTTCGCATTTAACAGTTCAGACTCCATCTCTTTGCGATTGGTGATGTTGATCATCACACCATCAATCCACAATATGGTGCCGTCTTCATCGCGCACTACCATGCCGTTTTCAAGCACCCATACGGGTTGACCGGCTTTATCAATCAACTGATATTCGACAGCATAGGTTTGCTTGTTGCTGGGCAAGGCGGCGATCGTGTCACGCACCGATTGCTCGTCCTCTTCAACAATCAGTGAAGCTAAGCTTATGTTTCCTTCAAGGAACTCCTCCGATCGATAGCCACAGAGCTCCACGATGGCATCACTGAGGAAAATCGGACTCCATTTTGGGTCAAAACAGCGTCGAAAAGCCGCGCCGGGGATATTACGCATCAAAGAGGTTAATCGCTCTTGGCTATCACGCAGCTTGACTTCCATCGCTTTACGTTCAGAAATGTCCGCGATAAAGCCCACAAATAATGTATCACCATGCGCTAGGTGGACTTTCCCTACACCAAGGCGCACTGGAAATTGATGGCCCTTTTTGTGCTGTGCATAAACTTCGCGCGGCGCACCAATGATTTTGTTCTCGCCCGTTCTGAGGTAATTAGCCAAATAACCATCGTGTGCCTGCTTGTGGGGGGCTGGCATTAATTTGGAAATGTTTTGCCCGAGCAATTCATGCTCTTGCCAACCGAAAATTCGGCTTGCGGCAAAGTTCACACCTTGAATGACGCCTTTCGCATCGATGGTAATCACCCCGTCCGTCGCGGTATCGAGGATTGCTTGCAATCGAGATTCGCTGGCAGTTTTCTCGGTTAATAACTGTCGGTAGCGCAGCTGTGAACTGACGTTCACCGCTAAGGTGGAAATAAGCAAAGTCGCAATGGAAACGGCGATGGCGATAAAAGACTGTTCGTGTAAATCCTGCGGGGCCATCATCATAGAATGAGGTTCGAGCATAATGAAGCGCGCCGCTTCCATGCCGGTGTAATGCATACCTGAAATGGCGCATCCCATGATCGCAGCGCTAACCAAGTTGATATGAAATGAACGCATGGTAGGGAAATGATGCTTAAGTAAGCGGCGCGCAGAGAGTGCGACGATGGCCAATCCGACCGCGACAACAATCGACAGACCAAACCAATACGGGTCATAGCGCAGCATGGCCCCCATTTCCATGGCTTCCATTCCGATATAGTGCATGGCACCAATACCCGCGCCTACCACCACACCATTGCGCAGAATAAGCCGATAAGAATCACGCTGGTTGATCAACGATCGCAGTACCAAATAACTGGCTAACACCGCAGGAAGAAGCGATATCAATGTGAGTAAGGTGTCATAACTCATGTGATGAGGCATCTGAAAGGCGAGCATGCCGACAAAGTGCATACTCCAAATCCCCCCCGCCATAATGAAAGCACCAGAAATCAACGCCACCTGCTTATGTGATGGCGTAACGATGTGACGAGCGGCAGCGGCGAGTCTCAGTGCAAAGAATGACGCCATCATCGCAAGAAAGATGGAGACAACAACCAACCAAGGAACGTAGGTTCCTGTCATCAACGTATATGAGCCAACTTCTGTTATGAATAACCTATCGAGCATGAGGGAAATCACCCACTTTTTGTAATGATATTTTTATCAACTATTGGATGCATAAGGTACTATTTGTATTAATAAATGTGTAGGCATTTATAACCCTTAATTATTAGTGGAATCTCGCTGATCTAAAAACTTGACAGCTATTTCAATCACTTTTGTTTATTTTCCGATCTTTACACTCCCCCTAAAACGCAAAAAAGCCGCAGAATTCTGCGGCTTTTTGATGACCAAAAGGTCAAATTTAAGAGCTATTCGCTGACAAACTGCTGCTGTGGCGCGCGCGATGCGTTGACCAAGAGCACACCAACGGTCAGAACCATGGTGCCACACAAGATGAAGAGAAGGCGTCCAGTGAATTCATTTGGAATCAATGCCATCGCAAGAATACCTAGACCAGCAACACTGATCAGTTTGCCCAGCATGCCACGTTGCTTAGTATCGAGGTTCTGCTGTTCTTCTGAGTTAGCCACCACAGGCGTATTCCAGTTTTCGAACAGTTTTTCTACTTCCGCTTCACGCTCTGGCGAACGTCCTTTGTACACCAAGGTTGTCGCTAAGAAGAAGCCACCAGTGAACACTACGTGCGCCGCAAGGCTCAGTGCCACTTTCAAGTCCGCCCATTCACGACCAGTCAATGCTTGTTCCATACCGAACCAGTTCTCGATATGTTCTGCTTTTAGCGAGATACCAAAGTAGTAAGAGACGAAGCCACCGACCACTAGCGTTGCCCAACCAGCCCAGTCTGGCGTCTTGCGAACCCACATACCCAGTAGTACTGGGATCAACATTGGGAATCCGATCAGAGCGCCCACGTTAAGTACGATGTCAAATAGGCTTAGGTGACGAAGTGAGTTGATAAACAGACCAATGCCGATGATGACAAAGCCCATCACAATAGTGGTCACTTTACTTACCACAACCAACTCTTTCTGAGACGCATGAGGGCGCATAATTGGGCTGTAGAAGTTCATCACGAAGATACCCGCGTTACGGTTCAGACCTGAGTCCATTGAAGACATGGTCGCCGCAAACATTGCTGACATTAGTAGACCCACCATACCTGCAGGCATTACGTTTTGTACGAATGCTAGGTAAGCTGCATCGCCACCTACGCTACCGTATTGGTCAGCGAAGTCCGGCATGAACGCCGCTACGTACCAAGAAGGTAGGAACCAAATCAGTGGACCAACAATCATAAGTACACAAGCAAGACCTGCTGCTTTGCGAGCGTTGTCACTGTCTTTTGCACATAGGTAGCGGTATGCATTGATACTGTTGTTCATTACACCAAACTGCTTGATGAAGATGAATACCACCCAAAGCACAAAGATGCTCATGTAGTTTAGGTTGTTACCAACAAAGAAGTCGCCTTCGAAGTTAGACACGATGTTCGTTAGACCACCACCGTGGAAGTATGCCGCTACCGCACAGGTAATGGTTACCGCCATGATAACGAGCATCTGCATGAAGTCAGAGGCTACGACCGCCCAAGAGCCGCCTGTCACCGCCATCAGCATGAGAACCAGACCCGTCACAACGATCGTGGCTTCCATCGGGATGTTGAAGACAGCGGCTACGAAGATAGCAAGACCATTCAGCCAAATACCTGCTGAAATTAAGCTATCTGGCATACCTGCCCATGTGAAGAACTGCTCTGACGTCTTACCGAAGCGCTGACGAATGGCTTCAATTGCCGTAACAACACGAAGTTGACGGAACTTTGGCGCAAAATAGATGTAGTTCATGAAATAGCCAAACGCGTTGGCAAGGAATAGGATAACAACGACGAAACCGTCGCTGAACGCGCGTCCTGCGGCTCCTGTGAACGTCCATGCTGAAAACTGCGTCATGAAGGCGGTAGCTCCTACCATCCACCATAACATCTTACCGCCCCCTCGAAAGTAGTCGCTGGTTGAGGTGGTGAACTTACGGAACATCCACCCAATCGCGACTAAAAAGAAGAAATAGGCAAGAACAACAAGAGTATCAATGGTCATTTTTTCAGCCTTAAAATTAATAACATTAGCTTGTGACAAGCATACCCGAACATAAATCCATTTGTACTACAATATGCCTTTTGTGTGATCTAAAACAGATTTGATCGCACACTTTATTTGCAAGCGAATATTTAGTTTCATACATAAACAAGATGCAGAGCACAGATACATAGCGAAGAATGATACAAAGGTACTACTTCGAGTACTCCCGACAACGACACTCCAAAAAGTCATACAATTAAAAATAAAAAACCCAGCTTACGCTGGGTTTTTTTTACTACTTACACACTATACTAAGACAGCGAGATTTCAACAGTCTCACCATCAACGGTAAGAATCAGCGACTGCCCTTCTAGCTTATGAGAGACTTCCACTTGCTCACCGGCGTTCTTGTTTGGCACAAGAAGCGTTAGGATGTTGTGCTGTTTTGATGGTTTGAACTGCACTTCAACGTGACGGTGAATTTCAAGATCTTGGTACTCGTATGGGTCAACTTCGCCGAAGCCTTCAACGTTCTTAACAGATTCAATGTTGTCAGCAGACTCGTTGATGAAGTTCACGTCTAGGTGCGCTACTTCGCCACGGATAGTGAATGACTTGTCAGCCACTTCATTCGCGAATGTTGTGTGCATTAGCCAAGTCATGTCTTTCTCTTCAGAAAGAGCAGCCTTGTCTTGCATTACGAATACTTTACCCTTCACAAACCAGATCTTACGCTTGTAAGACTCGATTTCTGGAACGAAGTATTTGTAAGATGCTGTCGCATCACCTTCAACCATCTTGATTTCAGATTCAGTATCGAAGTCAGTGATGTTACCGCCCGCTTCAATACAGAAACGATCTTGGTGACCGTCAAAGCCGGTGTTCTTGTTCTCACCGTACTGACCTTTACCACCGAATAGAGGAAGGTTCTTAGAGAAGGTTTGACGACGCCATTTAGTGTGCATGTCTACACCGAAACCACCGTAGTAGCCAGTGATAGCAGCTAGCGTTTCACCGAATGCGTGCAGAGTGAACGCGTTTTGGTCACCGTGTGAGTGAGAGATAGAGCCAAATGGTGAACACTTGAAGACCATGTGGATGTGGTTATCACGCTCAGTCATCTTGTTGTGGAATGCCGCCCAACCTGTGATTGGGAATACTTTCAACAGTGGATCGTTTGACGGTGCTTTCTCTTCTGGCGCATCCCAAAGGATGTTGAAGCGTAGGTCGTCGTAGCCGAAGTCCCACCAACCGAAGTTGTAGAATTTCGTGTGAGCTTCAGTATCACGGCCTTTAAGCTGGTTGTAGTACCAAACGTATTCAGGCTTCTGGTTAACACCTGCGTAGTGCTTGATGTTGTAAGCCAGTTTTAGACCTGGGAAGTCACCAATTGATGACTGGTCACAGAAGCTCGCGCGCTTAGAGTGAACAGGCATACAGTATAGTGGGAAGTCACCAGTGTTTTCGTAGAATGTCTTGTTGAACATATCTACGCCACAGTAGGCTTTCAATAGGTCGAATGCTTCGCCTAGGAATGCAGTTTGCGTGTTCCAGTAGTCAGGACCTTCAGCCCAACCGCCGTCTTCACCGCCCCAAGGTGGGTAGTGTACTGCGTAGTATTCCAGAGCGTATGCGATGTACTCGCCTGCTTTCGGGTGATCGTGGTAAAGCGCGATACACGTTGGGATAATAGCAGAAGAGATTGAACGTACACCGTGGCTGTTTAGAGGGTTGTTCAGTAGATCAACTGTCACGCGTAGGTGGTGCATGATTTCGTCAAGACGCTCGATTAGTGCATCTTGAACTTGCTGACGCTCTTCATCAGTGAAGTAAGCGTGTAGCCAGTCGTAACCCCAAGCCATGGCTGCGATTACACGGAAAGCGGCTTCGTCGTTGTAACCACGAGAAGTGACGCCTTCTGGATCGTAAGTCGAGAGCTTTAGAGTCCAAGCTTTTGCTTTGGCGATGAGCTCTTCGTCTTCTTTCACGATACCAGCGATGGCAAGGTTACGTGTCGCGTTAAGCGCCATTTGGCAATCAACGTACATTTGACGCCAGTAAGGACGCCATAGAGAAGCTTTGCCTACCGTCTCTTCTGGGTAAGGTTGAGGCTCTTCAAATGGTGCGGTATCTAGGAACTTAACCGTTGAGTTGTTGTAGAAGTCATCGAACATGCAGTGAGATTCATCTGCGCGTACCGCGGCTTTAAACGCGTCTAGGTCCGCAGATTGAACAAGAAGACGCGGACGCGCTTCGCTTAGGTTGTCCAGGAACGACAAATCAAAATCGCGCTTTTGTACTTCGATTGGGAGTAGATCGACAAGGTTACCTGCTGAAGTGTCATTTTCCAGCTTCATCTTCCTGATCGCATCAAGAGATTTTTGGTTGCTCATGTTAACTCTCTTTGTAGTGAGGGTTTGAAGGGTATGGGCAATAATATAAATCTTATTGTAGGACAATTAAACCTTAAAACGCGAAAAATGGGCTTTTTTGTCATTTCCGTGACCTAAAACAAATTGACAGCTCAGAAACGCAAAAAAGCGAGCACACGGCTCGCTTTCATCATCGATTTGGTGTCGGCTTAGTTTACGTGCGCAACCGCCGCCTTCACTAGTGCACCTAGCTCGTCCCACTTAC
The DNA here is from genome assembly GCF_059834345.1 of Vibrio sp. R11-SG3-ISO3-SZ. Classification (NCBI taxonomy): domain Bacteria; kingdom Pseudomonadati; phylum Pseudomonadota; class Gammaproteobacteria; order Vibrionales; family Vibrionaceae; genus Vibrio; species Vibrio sp. R11-SG3-ISO3-SZ. The sequence goes on along the minus strand of NZ_JCBDGX010000185.1, from coordinate 29,925 downwards.
CTTCGTCCATCAGGTTCGTTGGTACCATCCAAGTACCGCCACACGCTAGTACAGAAGGGATAGATAGGTAATCATCCACATTCTTAAGGCTAACGCCACCCGTTGGCATGAAGTTAACTGGGTAAACCGCTGTCAATGCTTTTAGCATAGGCACGCCGCCTGAAGGCTCAGCAGGGAAGAACTTCAACGTACGAAGACCCATTTCCATCGCTTGCTCAACAAGGCTTGGGTTGTTCACGCCAGGAACGATCGCCACGCCTTTGTCTAGGCAGTATTGCACGGTACGAGGGTTAAAACCTGGGCTAACGATGAAATCAACGCCCGCATCGATAGACGCGTCCACTTGCTCGTTCGTTAGAACGGTACCTGAACCGATCAGCATGTCCGGGAACTCTTTACGCATCACGCGGATCGCTTCAATGGCACATTCAGTACGTAGCGTGATCTCTGCGCAAGGCATGCCGTTTTCTACCAACGCACGACCTAGAGGAATCGCGTGCTCAACTTTGTTGATGGCGATAACAGGGATCACTTTCAGGCTTGCTAGTTTTTCGTTCAATGTTGTCATAATGTTTAGACTCTCTCGTTATAAAGCTCGCACAAAGGCGAGCTTACTATTCATTCGATTACAAAGGTAAATCTGGCATTACATCACGAGGAATGATCGCACCTTTGTGCTGAATCACTTGTCCTGCCATGCAGTGGCCGTTGAATGCTGCTTCTTGTGCGTTACCGCCCGTCAGACGTTTCGCTAAGAAACCGGCGCTGAATGAATCACCTGCTGCTGTGGTGTCAACCACGTTGCTGACCGGTTTTGGCGCGACGTAGTTCGCCTCTTCACCTTCAACGACGAGGCAATCTTGCGCACCACGTTTGATGATGATCTCTTTTACGCCCGCTTCCGATGTGCGCTTGATGCACTCTTCAAGGTGTTCATCACCGTACAATGCCTGCTCATCTTCAAACGTCAACAACGCAGTGTCGGTCAGAGACAGCATCTTCGAGTACCACTCAATCGCTTCAGCTTGGTCTGCCCATAGCTTAGGACGGTAGTTGTTATCGAAGAATACTTGACCGCCGCGCTCTTTGTATTGCGTTAGGAAGTTGATCAACGTCTCACGGCCCACTGGGGTCAAAATCGCGAGCGTAATACCGCTTAGGTAAACCGCGTCAAAGCCAAACAGCGCATCAATCAATGCTTTAGACTCAGGCTGCTCGAACATAAACTTCGCTGCCGCTTCGTTACGCCAGTAGTGGAAGTAACGCTCGCCAGTATCATCGGTTTCGATGTAGTACATACCTGGGTTTTTGCCGTGAATTCGCATCACGTGTGACGTATCGATCCCCTCTTCTTGCCAAACCTGTAGCATCTCAGTACTGAACGAGTCTTCACCCAGCGCCGTAATGTAACTGGTGTTCACATCGTGACCTTTGGTCAAGCGAGAGAGGTAGAGTGCGGTGTTTAGTGTGTCACCACCGAATGATTGCTTTAGTTCACCTTCTTTCTTCTGAAGCTCAACCATACATTCGCCGATGATAGCAACGTTAATCATTTTCATTGTTTACCTTAGCAATTGAACTGCCAATGAATTACTTCAGGAAGTCTTCACGTGCAGGGTTAAAGACGTCTAGCAGGATACTGCCTTCTTCGAGCGCAACCGCGCCATGAACAAAGTGTTTCGGTGCGATGTACGCATCGCCTGGCTTCAGTACTTTTTTCACGCCGTCCACTTCTGCTTCGAAACTGCCTTTCACTACGTAGCCGATTTGATCGTGAATTTCGTGAGCGTGAGGGTGACCAATCGCGCCTTTATCAAACTCAAGGTGAACCGCCATCAAGTCGTCAGTATAGCCAACAATTTTACGTTTAATCCCGCCGCCAATGTCTTCCCAAGGGTGATCGTCTAAAAGAAAAAATGGATTCATCGTTTTGCTCCTAAAATCTAGCGTAGTGCTGTTTGTTCACATCATACCTCAGTGAGATTAATTGTAATACAATACAAACCAAAAGTGTGACGCAAATCAAAAATGAAACTACGTTTCAACTATTTCACCATCAATTATCGAACAAGAAAACGTCGAGTAAATCTCTGTGTTCTGGCCCGTTAATTCAGGTCCTCAATGCGAATTCAGTGATTTCGCTCATCATTTTTCCTCTCTACCCTACCATAATAATCAATATTGTATTACTTTATGTGACAAATAATTTCTCTGCTACACCCAAAGGTGACGAGGACATAACGATGAACGCGCTCTTATTCACGCAAGATGAACTGACACTCCTACGCCAGGAAGTGGGTCAGCCCACCTTAATGGGCAAGACCATCGACAAACACTGTCGTGAACTTGAAGCGTTTATGCGCTTACCCCTCGAAGTACCCGGTCACGGTGAAGCCGGTGGCTACGAACACAATCGCCACAAACAGAACTACACATACATAAACCTTGCTGGACGCTTGTTTCTGGTCACACAAGATGAGCGATATGCAGCGTTTGTTCGTGATTTACTCGATGGCTATGCGGATATCTATTTAACGCTTGATTATCAAGTTCAGAAGAATACCAACCCCACTGGACGATTGTTCCACCAGATCCTTAATGAACATGGCTGGCTTCTGTTTGCCAGCATTGCCTATTCCTGTGTTTCTCACACTATGAGTGAAGCGCAAAGAACGCGCATTATTGATCGCCTCTTTGTGCCGATGATTGAAATGAGTACAGAGAAGTATGCACACCGTTTTGACCATATTCATAATCATGGTGTCTGGGCAGTCGCCGCTGTCGGTGCCTGCGCCGTCGCGATTGATAAACCTGAGTACTTGGAGATGGCCGTCTATGGCCGCGATAGAAACGCAACGAGCGGATTTTTAGATCAAGTATCGCACCTCTTCTCCCCATCGGGTTATTACCTTGAAGGGCCTTACTACTCTCGTTTTACCATTCGACCGTTAGTGCTGTTTGCCGAGATCATCCACCGACACCTACCTGAGGTCGATATTTACCGCTATAAAGATGGTGTGGTCGGTAAAACCGTGCAAGCGTTGTTGGCGACCGCTTACCCCAATGGGGTGTTCCCTGCTCTGAATGACGCCTCACAAAGCATGAGCATCAACGATGCCGGCGTGCAGGTCGCCGTGAGCATCTATGGTGCGCATTATGGTTTGGACGATAACATTCTAGGCATGGCGAAAATTCAACAAGGCGTTTGGATGCATCCTTGCGGTTTGGCACTCTCTAATGCCTTTGAAGAGGTTCAGGCGCAGCGTGAGATTGGTCTACCCTACTGGCCAAGTGTTGAACTGTGTGAAGGTCCAAATGGCGATCAAGGTGCACAAGGCTTTATCCGCATGCAAGATCCAAGTGGCGATGTAACCCAACTTGTGATGAATTATGGCATGCACGGCATGGGGCATGGCCATTTCGATACCCTTGGCATCACCCTATTCAATCGCGGTCAAGAAGTGCTACGTGAGTATGGCTTTGCGCGTTGGGTCAACATTGAACCTAAGTTTGGTGGACGCTACTTAGCCGAAAACTCATCGTATGCTCGCCAAACCGTTGCTCATAATCTGGTCACCGTTGATCAAAAGTGCCAGAACCAATTCGACGTCGAACGCGCAGACACTCGCAGCGGGACTCCACACTTTTTCGATGCGACTCAAGAGACACTAAAGGGCATGAGCGCATTCGCCAACGAGCATGTGGATGGTTGCGACATGCAGCGCAGTGTCTTTTTACTCAGCCTAGACGAGCTAGAAGCGCCACTCTTGATTGACCTGTACCGCATCGACAACCAACCGGACCAAGCCAATACGCTGCACAGTTACGACTACACACACCAATATCAAGGTCAAATCATTCGTAGCAACGTGGAGTATTTCACCCATCAAGAGCTGCGCCCACTGGGCGATAGCCACGGTTATCAGCACCTATGGAACGTGGCAGAAGGAGAAGTCGCAGATTGTGCATTGGTCAGTTGGCTTCAGGGCCACAGCTACTACACTTGGGTTGGCGCGAGTTCAAATCCGAGCAACAAGCTAATCTTTACACGCACAGGGGCCAATGACCCTAGTTTCAATTTGCGCAGCGAACCCGCCTTTCTGCTTCGAAGTGAAGGCCCGTCGACGGTGTTTGCCTCTGCGCTTGAAACGCACGGCTATTTTAATGAAGAATTTGAACAGTCGGTCAATGCTCGAGGCCAAGTGGAGTCCATCCAAGTGGTTGCCAATAGCGATGCAGGGAGCGTTGTGCAGATCCGCACCCGCCTCCATGAAATTACCTTGATGGTCAGCCACCAGCAGCACGTGGCTGAGAATACGCCGCACCAAGTGGCGGACACAGAGAATGCAAACATTTACAGCTGGAACGGTGCCTACGCGTTAGACATCACCCCAAATAACTAAGTATCGGTCAGGAGACAACATAATGAGCTATCAACCTCTATTAATGAATGTTGAGGAAGCAGCTGAACTACGTAAAGCACTTGGCACGGATAGCCTATTAGGACGCGCATTGGCGCGCGACATCAAAAAAACCGACCAATATATGACACAGGTTGGCATTGAAGTCCCTGGTCATGGTGAAGGTGGCGGTTATGAGCATAACCGCCACAAGCAGAACTATATCCACATGGATTTGGCGGGTCGTTTGTTTCTCATCACCCAAGAAGATAAGTATCGTGACTACATTGTCGATATGCTCACCGCTTACGCCAAAGTGTACCCAACGCTTGAGAGCAATGTCAGTAAAGATACCAACCCACCAGGCAAGATCTTTCACCAGACACTGAATGAAAACATGTGGATGCTCTACGCATCGTGCGCCTACTCTTGTGTCTACCAGACACTATCGGATGAGCAAAAGGCGCTGATCGAAAACGATCTCTTCAAGCAGATGATTGACTTGTTTGTTGTCACCTATGGCCATGATTTTGATATCGTTCACAACCACGGTCTTTGGGCAGTGGCTGCGGTCGGTATTTGTGGTTATGCCATTAACGATCAAGCCTCGGTTGATAAAGCACTGTATGGTCTGAAGTTGGACAAGGTCAGTGGCGGCTTCTTAGCACAGCTTGATCAACTATTCTCGCCCGATGGCTACTACATGGAAGGCCCCTACTACCACCGCTTCTCACTGCGTCCTATTTACCTGTTCGCCGAAGCGATTGAGCGCCGTCAGCCAGAGATTGGGATCTACGAGTTCAATAACTCGGTCATTAAGACGACGTCTTACGCAGTGTTCAAAACCGCGTTCCCAGACGGCACCTTACCAGCGTGCAACGACTCGTCAAAAACCATCTCTATCAATGATGAAGGCGTGGTGATGGCGACGTCTGTTTGCTTCCATCGCTATGAACAGAACGAAACCTTGCTCGCGATGGCCAACCACCAACAGGACGTATGGGTACACATCTCAGGTAAAACGCTCTCTGATGCGGTTGCGAATGCCAGCGACATCAAGCCATTCAACTGGGGGAGCTTATACATTACCGACGGCCCACAAGGTGAGAAAGGGGGTCTCGGTATTTTGCGTCACCGCGATGCGCAAGACGACGACACCATGGCATTGATCTGGTTTGGGCAACACGGCTCTGATCACCAATACCACTCAGCACTCGATCATGGTCACTACGATGGTTTGCATCTGAGCGTATTCAATCGCGGCGTAGAGGTCCTGCACGATTACGGCTACGGTCGCTGGGTCAATGTCGAGCCTAAGTTTGGTGGACGCTACATCCCGGAGAACAAGTCGTACTGCAAACAAACGGTCGCCCACAACACCGTGACGGTGAATCAGAAAACGCAGAACAATTTCAACACTGCCCTGGCAGAGTCAAAGTTTGGTGAGAAGCACTTCTTCAACATCGACAACGCCAAACTGCAAGGCATGAGTGGTTGTATCTGTGATTACTATGAAGGCACGCAGATGCAGCGCAGCATCCTACTTGCCGAGTTACCCGAGTTTGAAAAACCGCTGGTGATTGATGTCTATCGAATCGAATCCGAGCAGGAGAACCAGTACGACCTTCCTGTACACTACAGCGGCCAGATCATTCGTACCGACTTTGAATACAACACACACTCCACACTCAAGCCGCTTGGCGATTCTGACGGTTATCAGCACCTTTGGAACCTAGGCTCAGGTAAAGTTGAAGGCAGCGCGCTGGTCAGTTGGCTAGTGAAAAACAGCTACTACACATTAGTCACCAGTGCGACTGCTGACAGCGAAGTGATTTTTGCTCGTCTCGGCGCCAGCGATCCTGACTTCAACCTACGCAGTGAGCCAGCGTTGATTCATCGCCAAAGTGCAAAAGATCATGTCTTTGCTTCCGTCCTTGAGACACACGGTTACTTCAACGAAGAGTTTGAACAATCCGTCAATGCACGTGGTCTTGTCAACGCGGTGACCGTGGTGGGTCACAACGAAGTCGGCACTGTGATTCGTATCGATACAACGTCAGGTAATCACTACCACTACGCCATTTGTAACCTTGATGAACAGGCACAACATGGCGAGCACAGTGTTGAATTTAATGGTACTGCCTACACCTGGCAGGGTGCCTTTGCCCAAATTGATTAGACCGTGTTCGGTTCGCTCGTTGGCTCCACCGACTAAGTGCCCCTCTCTCACATGGACTTATTGATGTAAAAATCGAACTAAGACAAAAGCCGAGCATCCCGCTCGGCTTTTTATTTACAAGTTATCATATGACAAAATAACCACGCCTGTGATGAGGATTTCATCGTGCTCGCGATCACTAAAACCTCCCTTTAGACCTTTAAATATCTGAGCCAGAGCACTGTTTGGCACTCTCAATAGTGATCAAAATAACAGTCAGTCAATTCTGCGTTGTTCATTATTAAAATAATACAATATCATTTGATTGTGATTAGGACGTAACACGGAATTAATGCCCATGAAGAAGGATCACGTATCCATAGCTAAAGATGCCGTCGAACTTGTCAAACCCGCTATAGACAAGCTCTTTGAGCGAACCAATCGCCAGGAGCTACACATAGTGATCATGGACCCAAGGCTCAAACCTTGGGAGGCAAGCTTCGAAGAGGCCATTTTGTACCAAACCTCACTGGGCTCTCCAGATGAGTGGACCATCCCTTTTGACCAATTTGCCCTTAATAAAGCTAAGCAAGCATGGCGCAGCGGTCAACCTAACCTGGTCAACCAAACCCTGCACACATCATCACTGCAATCGGAGGATCTGCTGTTCTATGGCTCCTTTGTATACGGCGATGTCGTCGTCGCGTGCAGCGGCGTCGAACAATGGTACGACATGCTCATCAGCGGATGGCTAGCCGTCGCATTTGAGCAACTGTGCATGAGCGAGTACCAAAACAATAAAAGTAACAACCCTACACAAACTTACCGAAACTGAACGTGAAGAGAAGGTCTAAGACTATGAGCAAACTACTGAAATCTCTACTGGTTACCGCGGGCATTATGGCTTCAGCGAGCGCTATCGCCGCCGACTATCCGACCAAAAACATTCGACTTGTTGTTCCCTTTGGTGCGGGTGGCGGTACGGATGCCGTAGGTCGTACCTTGGCCAATTCTGCCAAAGATATTCTCGGTCAAAACATTGCCGTGATGAACCGTACTGGTGGTGCAGGCGCCGTAGGCATGAGCTTTGGTGCTCAACAACGTCCCGATGGCTACACACTGACGGTCGTTACACGCGAAATTGCGTCATTACCTCAAATGGGACTCATGCAACACGACGCGAGCGATTTTAAATTGATCCGTTTGGTCAACCTTGACCCTGCGGTTGTGTTGGTGCACAAAGACAGCCCATACAACACCATCAACGATCTGATTGCCGAAGCCAAAAAAGGCGATGGCGTCGTGAAGTTTGCCTCCACCGCAGCGCCAAACTTCTACCTAATGGCTCTAGAAAAAGACCAAGGCATCAAGTTAAACGCCATTCCTTACAACGGTGCAGCGGAAGCCATCCCGTCTGTATTGGGTAACCACACCGACGTGACTATGGTTACGCCAGGAGAAGCGATTGCGCAGCTTCGTTCAGGTCAGCTTAAAGCGCTCGGCGTGATGTCTAATGAGCGTATCTCGTACATTCCAGATGTCCCAACCCTCAAAGAACAAGGCGTTGATGTGGTAACAGGTACATGGCGTGGTATTGGCGCGCCAAAAGACACGCCAGATGAAATCATTGAGACCTTAGGTAAAGCCTTTGATGAAGCAATGGCATCTGCTGAGTTCAAACAGTTCATGGAAAAAGGTGCGATGACTATCCACAACATGAACGCCGAAGAGTTTACTCAGTTCGTCAAAGACGATACCAAAGCACTGAGCACACTCATCAACTGATCGACGTCGAGTTATTGGGAGCCTTCTCTTGAGGCTCCCATTTTTTGCTGTATCAAGGTGTCCCTATGATGAACCGTCATGTAATTTTCCCTTCTCTCATGATTGTATTGAGCGCACTGACTCTTGCAGTCATCACTCAGTTTGATCAACCGAGATTTCAAGATGCGAGCGTCAACGCACAATTCTTCCCGAGCGTGATCGCTATGATGCAAATCGTCATCTGCGTTGCGCTGATTATTCAACACAAGCTCAAAACCACTGCGTCTAGCGATGCGCCGATTTTCTCCAAAATGGCGTGGTTCGGTTTGGCCTTTCTCATTACGTATGCCGCGCTCATCAGCGTGATCGGTTACTTGTATGCCAGCTTACTCGCGTTCACCCTCTACCTGATCTGCTTTAGAGTGAAAAAGCCGGTATTTTATGCCGTGGCGTGGGTATTTGTCTTTTCTGTTTACTATCTGTTTGGCGAGGTGTTTTACATTGCTTTGCCCGACGGCTACTTCTATTAAGGAGGGCGTATGTTAGAACATCTGTTTAACGGCCTCTTGACGGCTTTTAGCCCAGCTGTATTGCCAGTGCTGATTTTCGGCGTTGTCGGCGGTATTGTACTTGGCGCCCTACCAGGATTGACCGCGACGATGGGGGTCGCCATTTTACTGCCTTTCACCTTCGGCATGGAGTCCACTCCGGCACTGGTGATGCTTATCGGCGTCTACATTGGGGGCATTTACGGCGGCTCTATCGCGGCGATTTTACTTAAGACGCCCGGTACACCCGCTTCCGCAGCGACGGTGTTGGATGGGCATACACTTGCGGCGAAAGGCCAGGCCGCCCGTGCACTCAGTATCTCAGCTGTCGCGTCCTTTATTGGTGGATTGATCAGTACCATAGTCTTGATAGCCATCGCGCCCCTATTGGCCAATTTCGCCCTACGCTTCAACGCGCCGGAATATTTCGCCCTCGCCCTGTTTGGCTTAACCATCATCGCCAGTGTCTCGGCACAAAATATTCTTAAAGGCTTGTTAGCTGGCACCATTGGCTTACTGGTCTCTACGATAGGCTTAGACCCTATCAGCAGCGTACCCAGATTCACTTTTGGCGTGATGGATTTATACAGTGGCGTGAACGTCATTCCGGTTCTGATTGGTCTGTTTGCTCTGTCTGAGGCCATCAATCAAATTGAGAAACTCCTCAATGAGAAACGTGCCTCAATCGCCAAATTCGACCACACATTGCTCAGCCGATCTGATTTAAAAGACATGATGCCCACCGCGGTGAAAAGCGGCGTACTTGGCACGTCCATCGGTTCTGTGCCCGGTGCGGGTGCAGACATTTCGGCCTTCGTTTGTTACAACGAAGCCAAACGGGTCTCGAAAAATCCTGATGAATTTGGCAAAGGCTCAGTGAAAGGTCTCGCCGCCGCAGAGGCTGGAAACAACGGTGTTACCGGCGGTGCATTAGTCCCCCTATTGACGCTTGGTGTACCCGGCGATGCGGTCGCCGCCGTACTACTTGGTGCCTTGATTGTGCAAGGCCTCACACCGGGTCCATTGCTCTTTGCGCAAAATCCAGATGTCGTTTACGGTGTGTTTAGCTCGATGTTGGTCGCCAATGTAGTGATGCTCATCGTCGGCTTAGTTGGCATTCGTTTTTTCTGTCGCATCATCGAAGTGCCGAAGCTTTTAATGATACCCATCATCATTTTCTTATCGATCGTCGGTGCCTATGCCATCAATAACTCCATGTTCGATGTCGGTATTGCGATTGCATTTGGCCTACTTGGATTTGTATTGGGTAAGCTTGATATTCCATCCTCACCCATCTTACTCGCCATCATTCTTGGCCCTATGGCCGAAACGAACTTACGAAAAGCTCTATTGATGTACGATAACTCCTGGTCATTCCTCTATGAACGTCCAATCGCCCTTGGCTTTGTCTTATTGGCCATCTTCTCTGTCTACTCAACAATGAAGATGAAAAAGAAAGCCAAACTCGAATCCGCGCACCAGTAAGCTTTTCCCTTCCCCAGACTCCCAAGCCTGCTTGGGAGTCGTCACACCACAGTTTGTTACATTATGCCAAGTTGGAATAGCCGTTATTCGTCATCAACAACGCCGGATTTTGCTATACTCCCCGCGCAACGCTCCAGACCAATTAAATCACTGATTTAATTGGCTTATTACATAAACTAGAGTAATACCTCTCCTCTATTTGCGTTGCTAGTTGATAAGATTTCTGCGCGTTCAAATAGGTACGGTTATGGGTTTTAAACATCGAAAAACGTTTATTTATCAGTTGAAAAGACACGATAAGCGCTACTGGATGAAATTCTGTGGTGAGAACAAACGTAATCCAATTAACCGCCTATTCAATCGTCTGATGACGCTGTCAGAAAAAAGCCAAAATTGGCAGTTACACAGTGGCTTCGACACCAAAACGCGCTTTTTGCTTGAACAGAGTCACTTGATTGAGGCGGCAAAACGGTCACTCCCGGTGCCTCGCGTCGTGATGCAAGGTCGCGGGTTGTTTGTTACCGAGTGTGCCGGCCAGCCTTTGACCGAGTCGCACACTGTCTCCCCCAAACAGCGCTTAACCAAAGCGATGCGCGGGCTGATTGCGTTTCACCAACAAGACATGATTCATGGCCGTCCGGCGATGCGGGATATTTTAATCAATCACGCTGGACAGGTGACCTACATTGATTTCGAAGAGTCGCGCTTCTCTGCCTGCCAGACACTGCGCACGCGCGATGTGCTCTTGCTTTTACTCGACTCCTATCGTTTACCGCGAGTCAGTCAAGCCACACGTTTGGCGCTCCTTACTGAGTGGCAACAGCAAGTGGGACAAGGCAGTACGCACAACCTAGCCGTTGTCGCACGCTTTCTCACCTACAATCGCTGGATGGCCAAGTTAGTGCTGACGTTTAAATCGAACCGATTGTCACGCCAGCTTTTACTACTTGAGCGCCTATTGAGCCGCGCACTTCGTTAGTGCGCTCATCATCTAGAAGCGCTCTAGTCATACATCAATTGTTTGGCTTTTTCTGCATCAAACTCATCCAAAGAACGTCTGGCTAAGCGTCTAAACGGCCACGCTTTGACGATTTCTTCAAGTGGCATCACAGCAAACGCCCAGAAAATACTGCCTTCTAGCCACAGTACGATGCCAGCGCACAGCGGCAGCGCAATCACCCATTGCCCCGTAAAGTTGATCTTAAAAACTTCAGTGGTTTTACCCAAAGCACGCAAAACCTGCCCATGCACGGTGTTATAGCCCCGCACAATCGGAAGGAATATATACAAAGGTGCAATCACCGCCAGTGCAAGGTAGGTGTCGGGGTCCAAATTGGAATACAAATGGGGCAACAGAAAGCTTAATCCTAAAAAGGCCAAGCAAGACAATGCCGAGATGGTCACCGCGACATCAATACTGACATCGACGTTCTTGCGTAAGTCATCCAGCTGCTTAGAACCAATCGCTTGGCTAATGGTAATGGCCGATGAGACGGCCCACGCCGTGATGAACTGATTACCCGCCTTAACCCAAGGCATAATAATGGTGATCGCCACGTAGGAATAAAGCGGCAACTGCGAAAAAGTCAGCATGTACAGTGTTGCGCCCGTCATCAGCATAGTGACATTAGCCGCCACGGGAAAGATCTCTTTAAAGTGGTTGATAGCGTTGCGCCGCAATGACGCATCCAAAGTGCGCAGCGAGAGACGCACATGACTACGCTGTAAGCAAAGGACGAGAAACAGCAGCCGAACAGTAATCGCCACCAAGCTTCCGATTGCCGCCCCTTGCACCCCAACGCCTTGCCATGACCCCATACCGTAAATCATCGCGTATGAAACCGCGACGTTAATAGGCGCTTCAAGTAGGTACCCTTTAAACGGCAACTTGGTTTTCCCCAGTGCGTTAAAGAGGGCAATCATCACCTGCGTCGCCGCGTTGATGACCACAATGTACTTCGCCACCGATAAGTAACGCGCGGTTTCTTGCTTTAAAAGGTCATCATTGGTCAGCGCACTAATAAGCGCACTGTCTGCGAGCATCAACAAGGCTAAAAACAGCACAGCAATACAGCCATTAATCAAAATCGCCGCCCAGAAGCCCTTATTCAGCGCACTCTCTTGACCAGAGCCAAACGCGCGACTGAGCACCAATTGCGAGCCATTGGCCAATGAGATTTGAATCCCGAGCAAGAAAGAGACGATGGTAAACGCTATCCCCATCGCCGCTAGCGATATCTCACCAAGCGGTGACACCAACAAGGTGTCGATCATCAGCATGGATTGCATCAGCAATGCATTGAGTGCTAAGGGCCAAGCAAGCGATAGGTTTTTGCGAACGTAAGGGTTAAGGGGCATGGTGATGACTCGATTTCCGATGCTTAAACAAACGAAAAAACGTCACCGAAGTGACGTTATTGGGGTGATTCTTTTTCAAACGACTTGCGCTAAACGCTGGTTCTCATCATTCAGTAGCGTTTGAGAGGCGAGACGCGCCGCATCCGATTTTCCTGCCATGATCGCATCGTAAATGCGTTGGTGCTCGGCTAAACAAAACCGTCCGCCTTCTGCCGACTCATCAATAAACTCGCGGAAGATAGTGGAGAGGATATTGCTAAACGGCAAGAAAAACTGATTACCTGTTGACTGAAAAATCAGTTGGTGAAATAAGTGATCGTTTTCTGTCCACTGCGCCATGTTGTGGCTCTGTGCCGCAAAGGTCATGCGCTGAAACACAATAGACAGATCTTTACGCTGAGCGACCGAGGCATGTTTCGCGGCAAGGGCGCACGCTTCTGGCTCAATCGCTTTTCTCAGTCCGAGGAACTGCGCAAGAAAACGTTGATTATCCTCTAAATCTTGGATCCATTCCATCAACTGAGGGTCAAGAAAATGCCAATTATTACGCCCTTGAACTCGCGTTCCTACCCGGGGTTTGGACTCAATAAGTCCTTTGGCGGACAAAAGTTTGATCGACTCACGTAATGAGGTTCGACTGACACCAAAAATGTCACACATCTCCAGCTCACAAGGCAACTTTTCCAGAGGCTGCAATCCCCCCGATAAAATGCGCCGAGCGATCTGCCGCGCGACTTGAACGTGAATTTTACGGCTTGAATCCTCGACTGAGGTAAATGTCGCCATACAGTACTCCCGATGCACCCAATGATGACCAGGTTCACGACAAGGCCATAGTGAGCACAGACACAATGATATAATCGAAACACTCTCAGCAAGAAGAACGCTTGAATTATAAAAAGCCAGTCAGCGTCGGCTTTTGGGTCAGACGAAGGGTTGCGTGGAGAGAAAAACACACCAAACACCATTAATAATACAATAATATCAATTTTTAACAACTTAATTTCTCAGTAAAATAACCACCCAACAAAATAAACCTTTGTTTCATTTAATATTTGTGAACCAGTTCAAACTCAAGAAATAATGCGCAGATTTAACACGCATTTAGTCACAAAAAGGCGCAAAAAACAGACGCAACTCGCCCCTCTCTACGTGCTAGATTGAGCCTTTTGAGTGATCGTGCGAGCCTTTATGGCACAAAGAGTGTGAGTCAATCGCGCTTTGCAAAAGCAATGGTTGGTCAACGGTGAGAAGAGTGCTATATTTAGGCTTAAATAATACTTATATTTTTAATTGAAACAGGTCGAAGAAGTAGCAATATGATGACTGGAGCTTTTAACTCAATCGCAGGTTCAAAACGTAGCCTGCACGTACAAGTCGCGAGAGAAATCGCTCGAGGCATTTTATCTGGCAAATTGGCACAAGGCTCTATTCTCCCTGGTGAGATGGAATTATGTGAACAATTTGGCATCAGCCGCACTGCCCTGCGCGAAGCCGTCAAATTGCTGACCTCGAAAGGCATGCTTGAGTCACGACCTAAAGTCGGAACCAGAGTGGTCAATCGTGCCTACTGGAACTTCCTCGACCCTCAACTGATTGAGTGGATGGATGGACTAACAGACACTGACCAGTTCTGCTCACAGTTCTTGGGTCTGCGCCGTGCCATTGAACCCGAAGCGTGCGCACTTGCCGCCATCCATGCGTCGGCTGATGAGCGCATTGAACTTTCTGAGACCTTCCAACAGATGGTTGAGATTGCCGAAGCTGACGTGTTTGACCAAGAGCGCTGGATGGAAGTGGATACGCGATTCCACAGCCTGATCTTCAACGCAACCGGTAATGATTTCTACCTGCCTTTTGGTAACATTCTGACCACCATGTTTGTCAACTTTATTGCGCACTCGTCAGAGGAAGGCAGCACTTGCATCAATGAGCACCGCCACATCTACGATGCGATCATGGCGGGCAACCCAGACAAAGCGCGTCAAGCGTCTATCGTTCACCTGCAAGATTCGAAGCACCGCCTCGCAGCAGTGAACTGATCACTGGCACATATCAAACTCAAAGCCCTCGCCGATGCGAGGGCTTTGTCATTTTCAACATAAATCATCCAACTTACTGCAAGCCTAGCGCACTTCTATCTCGCCTAACCTCCCAAAATTTCCGCAAAAGTTGACTTAAATTTGGACTTCACCCAGCAACAGGGGCTATCATAAGACAATTCATTTTGACTCGTTGACTCACATCGCTCATGACCGAATCTTTACTGCCAAATATTGTCCAATTTATCGCGCAAATTGACCCTTTTGATAAGCTGCCTAAAACCGCAGTGCGTGAATTGGCAGGGAATGTTCAGATCACCTATTTGTGCAAAGGAGACACCGTAGATCTATGTAAGGAGGGCAAAGAAAAATCCCTCTACATGATCCGCACCGGCTCAATGGAGCAACGTAAAAACGATGGCGTCTTGCGCGCCAAGCTCGAAGCTGAAGATATTTTTGGTTTTACCTTCCTCTCAAAAGATGTCGATAGTAACAGCGATAAAGGCTACAAAGCGATTGCGCTAGAAAACACCCTGCTCTACATCGTGCCTCACTCAGCCCTGAAGGCTCTGTTTAAGGCACACCCTGAATGCGCAGAGCACTTTGCTTCCCAAGCTCAAGTGCGGCTTAAATCTGCATTAGATGTGGTGTGGTCAAACAAAGAGAAAGGCATCTTTATCAAGAAGGTCTCTGAGGTTGCCAGTGGTCGCGTTGCGATTGGTGATGCTAAAGATTCCATCAAGAAAGTTGCCAAAGAGATGCTGATCAAACGCTCACCGTGTGCGGTGATCTACGAGGACGAAAAAATTGTAGGTCTCATCACGGACCGTGACATGACCAAACGCGTCATCGCACAGGACGTCAGCACCGATGAGCCGATTTCCAAAGTCATGACACTGTCGCCGCTGACCATCAGCCCAGATGATCTTGTGATGCACGCTGCCTCTATGATGATGCAGTTCAACATCCGTAACCTGCCTTTGGTCAAAGGCAACAAAGTGGTCGGTTTGCTTACCACCACCCACTTGGTGCAAAACCACCGCGTGCAAGCCATCTTCTTGATTGAAAAGATTAAATACTCAGGCAGTATCAAGACATTGGCCAGTTACACACCGGAAAGACAAGCAATTTTCGAAGCTCTGGTCGAGGGCCATGTCGCACCAGAAGTGATCGGTAAAGTCATGACAATGATCATGGATGCCTATACGCGCCGTTTGATTCAAATTGCTATCGACAAATTGGGACCGCCGCCGTGTGAGTTCTCTTGGTTGGTGGCCGGGTCTCATGCACGTAATGAAGTTCACATGCTGTCGGATCAAGACAGTGCGATCGTTCTCGCCGACGACGCCACCGACAGTGATAAAATCTACTTTAAACACATGGCGATGATGGTCTCCAATGGATTAGCGAGCTGTGGTTACCCCTTATGCCCTGGCAAGTACATGGCCGCGACGCCCAAATGGTGCCAGCCGCTGAGCGTTTGGAAGCACTACTACAAAAAGTGGGTCGCGAATCCAGAATATGAGCGGCTGCTGAATATCAGCGTGTTCTTAGAGATTCGCTCCGTCTACGGCAACAAAGAGTTTGAGCAGATCCTCCGTGATGAGTTGCATCGCAACATCCGTGATAACCATGCTTTCTTGAGTATCCTCGTCAATGATTCGGTGCAAACCAACCCACCACTCGGCATCTTTAACAAGCTCGTTTTAGAAAAATCTGGCGAGAACAAGAAAACACTCAATATTAAGAAATACGCCATCAACTTGATCATTGATTTGGCACGTATCTATGGATTAGCAGTGGAGTCCGATGTCTCTGCAACCGACGAGCGTTTTAAAGCCGCGTTTGAAAAAGGCATCATGAGTGAAGATTCGTATAAGAACATCTTGCGTGCCTATCAGTTTATTCTCTCATTTCGCTTTAGCCATCAAGTGGAAGCGCTCAAACGCGGTGAGGTGGCAGATAACCACATCAACCCAGACAGCTTCGGTAGCTTTGAGCGTAATCACCTAAAAGATGCGTTCCGTATCGTTTCTGAGCTACAAGACGGGGCGAAGATAAGGTTTGGCTCACGATGATTCAGCTCTTTAATCGCTATTTCCATCCGCTGTCTCATCACATTAAAGCGCGCGAGCATTACCTTGCGAATGTTCGTCTCGCCGATGTGTTTTACCCGTTGGTGAAACAACCTGAACTCAATTTGTTGACGCTTGCAAGTGACTACGACTATTTGGTTGTCGACCTTGAGACGACGGGCTTAGACAGTGAAGTAGATAGAATTTTGTCGATTGGTTGGGTCACGCTCTCCGCCGAGTCTATCGATATGACCTCGGCGCACCACTACTATGTTAATAGCCGTTCGCAAATCAAAGCCGAGACAGCAGTCATCAACCACATTACGCCACAAATGCTTGAAGATGGCATTTCGATTCATGATGCGATGAACACCTTCTTTGAAGCCGCACACGGCAAAATACTCGTCGCGCACGGTTGTATGGTAGAAAGCAATTTCATCAATCGTTACTTATCTAAATCATTTGGCCTGAACGCTTTTCCTCTCACCTGGCTCGACACCTTGTGTATCGAAAAGAAGATGGCAAAAGCGATCAATCACCACGAAGAGATCGACGTGTCGCTCTCAGCCACACGACAACGCTATCAACTACCCGAATATTTCGCCCACAACGCCCTCACGGATGCGGTCGCCACGGCAGAACTTTTATTGGCGCAGAAAAAACGCATCGCTTCCCACAAGACGGTGACGCTGAGCCAGTTGTATAAACTCAGTCATTAACTCGGTTTTCCCGCACCTTAAACACACTGTATGAAAAAAAATGATGTCTCGTTCGCCATCTTCCTGCTGGTTGGCGCAAACTTACTCGCTTCACTGTCTGATGTATCGTTAAAAATCCTCAATGGTGAAGTCCCGACATTTCAATATGTCTTCCTCCGTCAATTGATTAGCCTCACTCTGCTACTGCCCTTTTGGTGGTCACTCCCCAAGCAGCGCCGTCGAATGGGCTGTGATGGCATTACCTTTTGGCGCGCACAATTGATTTTATTGGGAAGCGCATGTGCCATGGTGGCCATTACTCACCTGCCCTTGGCGACCGCGAATGCGATTTTCTACGTTGGGCCACTGTTAGTGTTGCCGCTTTCCATCGTATTTTTGGGAGAGCGCCCTTCCGCGGGCAAAATTTTTGCCACGCTACTGGGCTTTATTGGTGTTTTGATTGTCTTGCGCCCGGAGCACTTTCACTGGGCGGCCATCATCGCGCTAGGCAGTGCGCTCGCCATGGGGGTGGGTAACATTCTCATCAGACGTATGCCTCAAAATCAGCCCTTGGTGTGCACTCTGTTTTGGACCACCTTAATGACTCTGCCCATCGGCGCCGTCATTGCCTACCTTGAGTGGCAACCTATCGAATGGCACCACGTAGGCTGGATTGTAGCGATCAACCTGTTTGTGCTGAGCTACCATGCCCTTGTTGTACAAGCCTTTCGCCGAGCCCCCGCCAGCCAAATCGCGCTCGCCGAATACTCTGGCCTTGCCTTTGTCACTCTGTTTGGTGTGATGTGGTTTGATGAAATCCCTGATTTGTTCACAGCGCTAGGCATAATACTGATTATTGTTCCAATGATGCCAATACGTTGGAAACGGTGGATAAGAGGAAAGAAACGCACAGTCACCTCCGCTCAGCCCGAAGTGTAAGCATCAAACTCCTGACAAGCATTGATATATTGTGGCTCTCTACAAAAAGACCTAGCACAAACGCTAGGTCTTTTCACTATCTACTATGAGGAGTTAGAAGCTATACTTCACACCTACACGGTAACGTAAAGTGTAATCTTCTTTATAAGCGGAACCGTCGTCCTTGGTCGTGATGACACCAAGTTCTGCAAACGGTACCCAACCACTTTCCAGACCTTTGTACTCACCGAAGAAGTTTACGAGATGATCTGAACCTTTGTTTTTCCAACCACCACTCTGTAGATCTTTATACTCTAAATCGACGCCAAAGCTGCTCCAACCTAAGTTGTAGCTGCTCACTAGATTATATTGATGGTAGTGACCGTTACTATCCGAACGATTCGCTTTTGCTTGGTAACCATAACGGTAGCGAAGACTAGTGGTCCACTCGTCAGTAATTTTTGCGATACCACGAATGTTGAACTTATGTGTCACTTGATTGGCGTTGTTGCTTGCATCTGCCGCGTAGGAAGGTTGTAGAGTGAATGTATCATTCAACTTGTGGTTGTAACTTACCCCTACTTCATGACCGTTGTTAATGAGACCTTTTTGTTTATCACTATCTTGATAGCGCCATTTTGCTTCCGCTGAGAAACCAATGCCGTTGCTAAAACGGTGAGAGACCGAAATACGATCTGCATGGCTGTAGTCCGCATCGTCACGATCAATGTATTCGTGACGCAAGTTAATCGTCGTGGCGGATACCGCAGTTGTTGCTAATAGAGTGGCCACCGCGAGTGAGGTTTTAGTCAGCTTTTTCATTTTTAGACCTTATTATGTGTTAATGTAATACAAATATAATAACTAAAAACCACAATCCCTTTCTGTGACTTTCATCACCTGGTTTGTTTTTTAACTAAAAGCCAATCCAGAGAATAAATTTAATACTTTGTTTTATAACGAATTTATGTAAAAACACTTTGAAAACCTATTGTTGAGCGTGTGATCTAAAGCTGTCGTTTACAAAATGAAATAATTTATTTTGTATTACTTTTAAAAAGTAATTATCATATCACTCATTCACTCTATCCATACTTAGTGTTGGACATGAGGCAACCAAAAGACCTCCGAAGAGGCCTTAAAAGGATTAGTAGGTAGAATAAAGCAACTCTATATCTCTCTGAGCCCAGACCTCAGCGAGATTTTTCTTGACCGTATAGGCATCAAAGTTCGTTTGTTTGGCGAGGTTGACCCACTCCTGGTTGCCCGTGGCGATGCCGCCTTTGAGGTAAAGGGGGTCATGCGCTCAACACGTCGAGGAGCATCTTGGGAGGTGTCATTCTCTTATCGACGACTGTAAAAAGCCCATCTTGCATCGCAAGACCCGCTTCTTACAGTAGACGTTGATACGCCACTTTCATCGAATGCGGTGCCTCTTGGGAATGGAGAACGGCGCGATTTTTTTCGATGACATTCTGATCCAAAAAGACAAAATTCGCTGACACCGCTTGGCTGCTTAACAGAGCCGTCGACACGATAGCGGCAAGACGTAGAGGTTTCACATTAAATTTCATGTTTTTCCTTGCTTTTCACTTATTTGTAGTATTAAAATACCAGTAAGGAAATAAAATGTTTCTGTGATTCATTTCCGATTTTGGTAACAAAGCAGTGACAGGCCCTTCATCATTTGGGCTTTGATTTTGCTAAATGACTGATTGTACGGGGTGATGACAAGAAGTGGCGAATCGTCACTGAACACAAAATGTGCGCTTGATTTGATTTTTATAAAAAACAGTTTCATTTTTAATAGTCCTACATTACTATACGCAGCGTTGGATGTTGAACAGTTAGCAAAAAAGACGACTGAACAACGCACTAAGGCAGGAATAGCGACCAAACAATGCAAACTTTGACCACCATGCTCAAAGCAAGTTTGATTGGAACGCTGGTATTAAGTGCACGTGTGTTGATGGTCGCAACAGTATTATTGCTGTTTGTTTCGAAGGTGTTATTGGCATTGTCGATGCTCTCTACTCAGTGAAACAAGCAGCGAAGTGAGTTTTAAGTTCGCTCCCAACCTAATTAACAATAATATTTTCTGGACACAGCCTCGCTCCGGCAGCTTAAACGCTCGAAGATCTGGTGCTGCAATCACGGCTCAAAAGACAGGACATCGCTCACCCCCGTTCCGTCTTTGCGTCTTGATGTGTATCACTGGTTTAAGTGTAACGACGATGGTGATTATCCAGACGGTACCCATACCGTTTGCGCCCACATATTACAGGCAATATGTGGGCGTTTTTTTATCCTATTCCCCCCCTAATTTAAATCATACAATTAAAACACCGTTTTAATTTAGCTCCAATGGAGCAACCTCCAACTCTATCGCGATCATTGAATATTTAGAGATTCGATCTCGATCACTTGTATGATTTATTAATCCAACACTCTTCGATCATCGGTCACATTTTTGAGTTATTGTAGTACAAATAAACAAAGAGCTAGATAACATAGTGAGGTGACATTACATAACATTACAAAGGTCAAAAGATGGAACTCAATACAATTATTGTTGGCATCTATTTCCTATTCTTGATTGCGATAGGTTGGATGTTCAGAACCTTCACTAGTAACACCAGTGACTACTTCCGCGGGGGCGGCAGCATGCTGTGGTGGATGGTCGGCGCGACCGCGTTTATGACGCAGTTCAGTGCTTGGACCTTCACCGGTGCGGCGGGTAAAGCCTACGCAGACGGTTTTGCGGTAGCCGTTATCTTCCTTGCCAACGCGTTTGGCTACTTGATGAACTACCTCTACTTTGCACCGAAATTCCGCCAACTTCGCGTTGTTACGGTCATTGAAGCGATTCGCATGCGTTTTGGTAACTTCAACGAGCAAGTCTTTACTTGGTCTGGTATGCCAAACAGCGTTATTTCAGCCGGTATTTGGCTAAACGGCCTAGCGATCATTGCTTCTGGTATTTTCGGCTTTGATATGACCACCACCATTATTATTACTGGTCTGGTTGTATTGGTGATGTCGGTCACCGGCGGCTCTTGGGCGGTAATTGCCTCTGACTTCATGCAGATGGTGATCATTATGGCTGTGACCGTGACGTGTGCGGTTGTAGCGGTTATCCAAGGTGGCGGCGTGAGTGAGATCGTCAGCAACTTCCCGGTACAAGAAGGCGCGTCGTTTGTTTCAGGTAACAACCTCAACTATCTAAGCATCTTTGGTATCTGGGCATTCTTTATCTTCTTCAAGCAGTTTAGCATCACCAACAACATGTTGAACTCTTACCGCTACTTGGCGGCAAAAGACTCCAAAAATGCGAAGAAAGCCGCTCTACTGGCGTGCATTCTGATGACAATGGGTCCACTGATTTGGTTTATGCCGTCTTGGTTTATTGCGGGTCAAGGTGTCGACCTAGCGATGCAATACCCTGAAGCAGGCAAGAAAGCGGGTGACTTTGCTTACCTCTACTTTGTCCAAGAGTACATGCCAGCGGGTATGGTTGGTCTACTGATTGCGGCGATGTTCGCTGCGACCATGTCATCCATGGACTCTGGCCTCAACCGCAACTCTGGTATTTTCGTTAAGAACTTCTACCAACCGATTTTGCGTAAAGACGCGACAGAGAAAGAGTTGGTGCTTGTATCGAAACTGACTTCTACCTTCTTCGGTATTGCGATCATTCTCGTTGCACTATTTATCAACTCACTCAAAGGTTTGAGCCTATTTGATACCATGATGTACGTAGGTGCTTTGATTGGCTTCCCAATGACCATCCCTGCTTTCCTTGGCTTCTTTATCAAGAAAACTCCGGACTGGGCTGGCTGGGGTACGCTGGTTGTCGGTGCTATCGTCTCTTACTACGTGGGCTTTGTGATCAATGCAGAAATGGTCGCAAACTGGTTCAACCTTGAACCACTAACAGGTCGTGAATGGTCTGACTTGAAAGTGGCGATTGGTCTGATTGGACACCTAGTGTTTACAGGCGGCTTCTTTATCCTCACTACCCTGTTCTACAAGCCTCTTTCTGAAGAGCGCCAGAAGAACGTCGATAAGTTCTTCGAAAACTTGGCAACACCACTAGTTTCTGAGTCAACGGAACAGAAGAAACTCGACAACAAACAACGTCGTATGCTGGGTTCTCTTATCGCAGTAGCGGGTGTGGGTGTGATGGCGATGTTCTTACTGCCTAACCCGCTATGGGGACGCTTCATCTTTATTCTCTGCGGCGCCATTGTCATGGGTGTTGGTCTACTGCTGGTCAAAGCGGTCGATCAGAGCATTGAAGACAAAAAAGAGTCAAAATCTGCGACAGCATAAACGCTCTCTTTCGGCGTAACTCTCTTAATCAAGGCGGCTTCGGCCGCCTTACATACTCAAGGCGTTTTGTGTCACCTCCATTTTGCTCCATCACATAAGACGCTTTGAGTATGTTTCCTTACCTAAGTAGACTGAGACCAACAATGAAAATAACTCTACTGGCGGGCGTGATTGCCGCCTCTCTTTCTGTTGTTACTTTGACAGCATGCACGACCACACAATCAAATGAGCTAGCCCTAGATGCACCCACACCCGCCACGGCGGATATCTCTGCACATACACTGACCCGAGACTACCTTCTTTCAACAACGAGACTCGATATCGTTGACGGCAGTGCGTTGATTGAACATTCAGCGCAAGAAACCGCGAAACTCAAAGCCCAACTGGAAAATGCAGCAGATGGTGACACTGTCACTCTACCTGCTGGCAAATATGCAGATCTTGGCGTCGTCACGATTTCTGCCAACAATATCACCATCAACGCAGAGCAAGCAGGTAGCGCGTGGCTTACAGGCTTAGTGCAATTTGTCCTTGAAGGCGACGACATCACTCTTGATGGCCTGGTCTTTACCGAAGGTGGTCCAGCCGAGCGCTTTGGTGCGGTACGTATGATGGGCGATCGCAATACCTTGCAAAACTCAACCTTCTACTACTTCAACCATGACTATGCGTATGAGCCAGATGAACGCCGCTCTGAGTACCCGAAGTACCTATGGTTATCACTCTGGGGCAAAGACGGTAAAGTCATCAACAACCAATTTGAAGGCAAGCAAAAGCGTGGCACGTTAATCGGCGTTCAAAAAGATGACACGCCGGATAACCACTTGATCGCACATAACATTTTCCTCGATCAGCAACAGAATCAGTTCAATGAGTTGGATATCAAAGAAGCCATTCGCTACAACGGCAATAGCTGGGAAGCGATTCGCATTGGTGATTCTAAATCGTCTCAGTGGCATTCGAATTCTCAGTTTGTCGATAACCTGCTGATCAATATGGATGGTGAGCGAGAGCTGATTTCCATCAAATCCGGTGGTAACACCATTGCGCGCAATACCATTTTTGAAAGTGCAGCACTGATCTCGCTGCGTCACGGTAAAGCCAACACTGTCGACAGCAACATCATCGTCGGCAATGAGAAATTGCTGACTGGCGGCATTCGCATTTATGACGAAGACCATGTGATCAGCAATAATTACATCTCAGGTACCCGTGGACGTGATGGATTGATAGAGGGCAATGCCGATTTGCGCGGCGGTGTCGTGATCAATACGGGCATCATTGATGTGGCGAACGGTGAAATGCTGGATCAAGCGGTCAAAGGGAAAGAGCTCAACAAGCAGTGGACACCGAAAAATATTCAGATTCACCACAACACCTTAGTGGATACTGAGTGGGGTATGGTCTACGGCAATCAAACGCACCGCGTGAGCCTGTTTAACAATGACGTCGTCGATACTATCTACACAGGCGTAGATGTCGACTTCGACTCAAACGTGGTAGACAATACGCGCAATCCAGAATTTGTTAGTGTACGAGCGACTGATGAACACCCACTGGTCAACGCGACCTATCACAATGAATTCTACGCCGGCACAGTCACGGCTAAAGAACAGATCAATGATTACAGTGCGACGCTACCAAGCAAAACACAAATTGGTGGTTTTTATGCCTACGAAGGTGCAGGTGCGAACGTCGAATCGCTGAGCGTGATCACCGCTGAGGTCGCAGGACCGAGCTATCGACTCATCAATGCGGTAAAGCTCAAGTAACCCATATTGAGACACTCAAGCAAACAAGCTGCGCCTAACAAGCCTGGTGAGAACACCAGGCTTGACTGTTTTTCACCTTGGTAAGATGTCGCTATTGTGATCTCGCCAACTAATCGCTATGTTGTGGATTCTTCTCCACTTATTTCTTCATAATCGGATCACGCATGGACGCCATTGTTAGTCAGTTACAGTTCTCACTTTCCATTACCGGCCCTATTTGCTTGATGCTGGTATTGGGTGTGGCGTTTAAGCGCATCGGTTTAATCAACGACAATTTTATCGATGTCGCGTCAAAGCTGGTGTTTCAAGTCTGCCTACCTGCCATGCTCTTTTTGAGTATCGTCATCTCCGATCACGACTTCGTCTCAGCCGGGCGATTTATCGGCTTTGGTGCCATTGCCAGTGTGGCATTTTTCATTTTCACCACACTCTCCGTCAACGGTGCTTTTGCTGGCTCAGCGGATAAAGGGGTGATTGTCCAAGGTGGCTATCGCGCCAACACCGCCATCATAGGTATCGCTTATGTGGCCAACGCCTTTGGCGATCAAGGCGTCGCACAAGCCGCGCTCTACGTCGCGGCTACAACCTTTATCTATAATGTTCAAGCGGTGATTTGCTTAACCCCTCGCGGGCAGACATCTGGCACCCAGGCTGCAAAAGTGATGGTCAAAACCCTGACCAAAAACCCACTGATCATCGCTATCGTCACCGGCGTGGTGTTCTATCTATTATCTATTCCCGTCCCTAAGGTGGCCGTTGACGCAGGTGACTATTTAGCGCGTATGACGCTCCCTTTGGCCTTGCTCTGTACCGGTGGGTCGCTCAATCTCTCGTCGATGAAGAGCGATCAAAAGCCAACCTGGTTTGCCGCCGGCTACAAACTGGTGCTCGCCCCTATCGCCATCACAGGTGCTGGCTATTGGTGGGGATTTCGCGGAGTAGAGCTGGGGATACTGTTCTTCATGAACGCCTCTCCGGTGGCCGCCGCCAGCTATGTAATGGCACGCTCAATGGGAGGTAACGCAACACTTGCTGCCAACATCATCGCCTTGACCACCGTCGTCTCAACGTTCACATGTACCCTAGGTGTAATGATTCTGATTGGCCTTGATGCGTTTTAACGCCGTTGCCAATGACACTTATAAGGTGACGCTCTCTAATCCCCAACCGTGCTCATGCGCTAGACGGCGCAGCAGTGCCCTCTCTTGCTCTGTTTGTGCCACCAGCCACTCCAAGATTTCTTGACTTAATGTGTCATCTTGATTTCGGTAGCAAAAGTAACACCAATGACTATGTTGCAGCGCCAACCCTTCGGGGCATTGTAAAAAGCCACGCTGCAGCTCCGGCAAGACCAACAACAAATCCGTGACGGTCACGCCTTGGCCGGACAAGCAAGCACTGAGGGCCAAATCCAAACTAAAGAACACAGTATCGCGACCTTGTTTCTCGCCATCTAACCCCGCGTTGTTCAGCCAGATATTCCAATCTTGATGCTCCAATGTGGCATGAAGGTGGGGCAAGCTGAGTACATCCTGTTGGGTGATCCGACGCTCAGACATCGATTGTGCATAGACTGGTGCCATGTATTCATCACGCAGAAAGGTGACCCCTTTCTGACCCTGATACTGCTCACGACGCTGGGTGTTGATGATAAGCAAATCGCAATCTTCATGGCTCAAGTCCGGGTCTTCCTCAATAGAGGGGATGATCACCACCTCATGATCGGGGTAACGTTGATTGAGCATTTCCACCTTGGGCAGTAAGACGCGCGTTGCGTAGCTGAGCGCACTTTTAATCACAATTCGTTTTCTTGTCGGCGCCTGCCAAGATGCGATCAAATGAGAGAGAGACTGATAGTTTTTACGCAGCACTTCAAACAACTCTTTTCCGCGCGGCGTCAATGATATCGCCCGATGCTGACGTACAATTAAGGATGAATTGAGATCATCTTCCAGTTGCTTAATTTGACGGCTCACTGCACTTTGCGTCACATGCAGCTCTTGCGCCGCTTTGGTAAAGCTCATCAGCCTTGCCACGGACTCGAATACTTTCAGCGCGTTATGAGAATACGGGAGATTCGGGTAAGGGTGCACACTCTTTACTCGCATGATTTCAGATCATTTCAGAGTGGCATAAATGTCATTTGAAAACCAGATGAACAACCACTAACTTAGCGTGATAGAGATCACGAACAAAATCGTGACAGCACACAGCCAAGATCGAGAACATTATGAATACCATTTTAAAACTGGCGCTGCCCCTTATTGTGTCGCAACTGATTGCGATGGCACTGGTATTGACGGATGTCTGGATGATGTCACGCCTGAGTATGACCGCCATCGCCGCTGGCGGTTTAGGCGCATCGGTCTACTCGTTTGTTTTTATCGTTGCTAGCAGCACCGTTGGATGCGTGGCAAACCTGATTGCGATTGCTTATGGGCAAAGAATTGCTCGCCCGGAGTATGGCAACCAACAAATTCGCTTCGCGGTGAAAGGCGCGGTGCTGCTCTCGCTCACGCTCTCTGTGCTATTAATGGTCGCCTTCCAATGGGTACCCTCTTTACTGAGTTACGCCAAGCAGCCCGACGAACTGGTTGAGCTCGCCATGACTTACGTGAATACCTTGAAATGGGCGATGCTGCCCTCTTTGATCCTCCTGGTACTGCGTGGTCTAACAAGCGCGCTCGGCAATGTGCGTTCAATCATGGTGATGTCTCTGCTCACCGTCACGCTCAATGTGCCCATCAGCTACCTCCTCGCTTTTACCTTCGATTTTGGTCTCGCTGGTCTAGGCGCAGGCACGGCGCTCTCTGCCTTTAGCGTTATGCTTGGCTATGGCTACTGGGTCTTTAGCAGCGAAAAATATCGCCCGTATGCCCCTTGGCTAAATCGTGATGAGTACTCGCTCAAGCTCATGATTCCCCTACTCTCTATGGGATTGCCTATCGCCATTGCAGCCTTGCTAGAGCACGGCTTGATCTATGGCGGAACCTTGATGGCAGGCGCCATCAGCATCAGTGCTCTTGCACTGCATCAAATTCTGCTGCAATGCTTGAGCTTTACATGGAACGTCAATTTCGGCTTCTCCCAAGCCGCCGCGATACTGGTAGGCCAAGATTTTGGTGCGCA
This sequence comes from Vibrio sp. R11-SG3-ISO3-SZ, assembly GCF_059834345.1. Taxonomy (NCBI): domain Bacteria; kingdom Pseudomonadati; phylum Pseudomonadota; class Gammaproteobacteria; order Vibrionales; family Vibrionaceae; genus Vibrio; species Vibrio sp. R11-SG3-ISO3-SZ. The sequence continues at coordinate 2,246 of NZ_JCBDGX010000185.1, read as the reverse complement.
GAACTATAGCGGCATTAAACAAACCGCCATACGTAGCTTTACGATCACCACCGTGGTTAGCGTCATTCTGGCAGGCGGACTTATGCTCTGGCCAGAAGGCATCGCTCATCTATTCAATTTAAGTGCAGACCTCAGCGCCTTGTTGGTCTCAGTGCTCTGGGTCGTGGCGCTTTCGTTTGTTGTTGATGCTTGGCAACTGCTGGCGATCAATCTACTGCGCGGCATGAAGATCGTGATTGCTCCGACCATCATGACCGCGATCGGCTACTGGTTGTTCGGTCTGCCTGCAGCTTGGCTGTTGATGAAACACCATCAACTCGAAGGGATTTGGGCGGGCATCGGCATTGGTCTGGCGGTGACGGGCGTATTGCTGCTCGCACAATTGATGGCGGCGATACGCAAGCAGGGCCAAACCGTTGAACTTGCGCACGCGGTCAGTTAGTCGCTACACTCGCGGTTTTCACCCTAATGTCCCAAGTCATGACCGATATCGATATTGAGTTTGAACACATCTGGCTGGAAGTATCGGCTGAGCGTTGGATGCACATCGAACGATTTCTGCTCAGTTACTACTGCCTTGCTCACGGTGTGGTGACGAGACAAGGAAAAGCAGACTGGGAGCAATTACGCGCGAGTGCGCCTCGCTCTTTGCAGGTCAACCACATCAAAGGGTGTGAGCTTGAACCTGTCGTCCCTTATGCCGTGGTGGTGGGTGAGATCAAACGCCACTGGCGAGACGGTGAGCTAACCAAACCGCAGCTAAGGCGACTACTACAAAGTTTGCTGCATTTTGTTGTCATCACCAAAGCCGAAAAGAACCGGTTAAAAAAGGCGGGCCTGCTAAACGCCATGCCCACTGAGTGGTATCAAAGTGATAAACAGCACCTAGATTGCCGCTTTACGTCAGCGGGTATCTCGATAATGGATTTTGGCCGCTAGGCTACGCTGCAACTCTAGGGGCTCATCGCTCTCAAGTAACTGTTTACCACACTCAAACAGCGCCAGTGCAATTTGCTCACAATCTTGCTCAATGGAATCGATCGCCAGCGGCAGACAATCAAGGATTGAATAGTTATCGAATGTCGCGAGACGAATGTCGGCATTTAATAGCTTGTGTTCACTAAGATAACGGAGCACGCCCTCTAAAATGGAATATGAGGCGGTAAAAACCGTTTGGGGTAAACGTCCCATAGACCGGTGAGCCTGCTCAATCAGCTCATAGCCACTTTGAGGTTGATAATCTTTGATCAACACATGCTGTGGCTGATAATCGAGCCCTGCACTGACTAATCCTTGTCGATACCCCTCAAATCGCTCTTGGCTAGTAGAGAGCGTAAGCTGCCCGCCGATATAAACGCACTCGCTGCGCTCGTGACACAGTTTTGCCACCACCTGCTTTGTGGCGGCAGTCGCATCACTTTTCACCCCACAAAGGGGACTGCCTTCAAACACGCGGTCAAAGGTGATGACGGGCGTGTGTTGATTCACATCCAGTAAAAAATCGGCATTTTGCGCTGCACTGGCCACCAGCAGTAGGTCTACTTGGCGCTCCAGCAAGTGTTTGATGACGCTTTGCTCCATATCGGCATCGTCTTCTGAAGAGACTATTAAGAGTTGGTAGCCCACCTCTCGGCTTAGCTGCTCAAGCCTTTTGGCAATAGTGGCGAACCCCATATTGAGGATATCGGGAATCACTAAGCCGACGCTGTAGGTGCGACTTGATTTCAACGCCCGTGCGTACAAACTGGGGGCGTAGTTGTGCTCTTTGGCTACCGCTAGTACCCTTTCAACCGTCTCTGCATGAATTCGGTGTTTCTTTGCATGTCCGTTAAGCACAAAACTCACCGTCGATTTCGATACCCCTGCCAACGCCGCGATATCTGCCAATTTGGGCCTTTTGCTCATCACCCTCAGCCTTTCTTTCCTCAAAATCGGTCCTTATCTTACCCCGCTGGGAAGGAAATACTATCTTTACTCTACCTGGGCCGATTTTTGTCAGAAATTAAACGATCTAAACCACAAAACAATCCGTTTAGCGTTTAGCTAAATCGATTTAGCTTTATAATAAGCCAGTATCTATTTATGCGAGGAACAGAACATGAGCATGATTTGGGTGACAGGTGACGCGGTTGTTGACCTGATTCCAGATTCCGACACCACCTACTTAAAATGCCCGGGCGGTGCACCCGCAAACGTGGCGGTTGCCATCGCAAGATTAGGCGGCAAGAGTGGATTTTTCGGCCGTG
>NZ_JCBDGX010000184.1:0-28264 GCF_059834345.1 Vibrio sp. R11-SG3-ISO3-SZ | reverse complement strand
CTGGCGCTATGCCTCCCTTACTTGGTTGGACGGCGGTCACAGGTGAGATGCACGCACACGCTTGGTTGCTGGTGATGATCATCTTCATCTGGACCCCGCCTCATTTTTGGGCGCTGGCTATCCATCGCAAAGCGGATTATGCCAAAGCCGACATCCCCATGCTCCCTGTGACGCATGGCGAGGAGTACACCAAAACCTCGATCTTGCTCTACACCGTGCTGTTGACCTTGGTTTGCTTAATGCCTGCCTTAGTCGGTATGGCAGGCACCATGTATTGGGTCGGGGCAACTCTGCTCTGCCTCGGCTTTGTTGCTCATGCCTGGAAACTGAAATTCGCCCCCACCGACAAGTCAGCCATTGAGACGTTTAAGTACTCAATCTATCAGTTAATGCTGCTGTTTCTGCTGCTTTTAGTTGATCATTACTGGATGTAAATATTAATGTACGGATGGTGTAAATTTTAAAGTTGGAGATAATATTGCCTTTTAAATAAAATAATGCTTGCAAGCCTTGTTTTTGGCAGATAAGTTACTGGGAACAGAGTGACGAGAGATTGAACATTTTTGCATCACTGTCTTTGATGCTGTGTTCAGGCCAAGAAAATAGGAAGAAGTAAGCGATGTTTCAAACTGATGATGTACGAATTAACCAAGTAAAAGAGTTATTACCCCCTGTTGCTGTTTTAGAGAAGTTTCCGGCGACTGAGTCTGCTTCTTCAACCACGTTTCGTTCGCGTGAAGCGATTTCTGATATTTTAAAAGGCGATGATGACCGTTTGTTGGTCATCATCGGGCCTTGTTCTATCCATGATCCTGAAGCGGCGCTGGAATATGGTCAGCGTCTTAAAGTTCTGCGTGATGAGTTGGGCGATCGCCTTGAAGTTGTGATGCGCGTTTATTTTGAGAAGCCGCGTACCACCGTTGGCTGGAAAGGCTTGATCAACGACCCGTACTTAAATGACTCATTTGCGATCAATGATGGTTTGCGTATGGGGCGTAAATTACTGTTGGATTTGACCGACATGGGCATGCCCACCGCAAGTGAATTTTTAGACATGATCACCCCGCAGTATGTGGCGGATTTGATCAGCTGGGGCGCGATTGGTGCACGTACGACAGAGTCACAAGTGCACCGTGAACTCGCCTCGGGTCTCTCATGCCCGGTTGGGTTTAAGAACGGCACGGATGGCAACATCAAGATCGCGTCTGATGCAATTCGAAGCGCTGGCGCATCGCACCACTTCCTTTCGGTGACCAAATTTGGCCATTCAGCCATTGTCGAGACAGCAGGCAACCCAGCTTGCCACATTATTTTGCGTGGTGGTAAAGAGCCAAACTACAGCGCCGATCACGTCGGCACCATCAAAGCGGAGCTGGAAGCCTCAGGTTTGCCACAAAAAGTGATGATCGACTTTAGCCATGCGAACAGTTCAAAGCAGTACCAAAACCAGATGGTTGTGGCAGAGGACGTGGCAGGACAAATTGCAGGCGGTGAAGACGCGGTATTTGGTGTGATGATTGAATCTCACCTTGTGGAAGGTCGCCAAGATTTGGTGGCGGGCTGTGAGCTGACGTACGGTCAATCGATTACCGATGCGTGCATTGGTTGGGATGATACCGAGAAGGTACTGCGCCAACTCGCTCAAGCGGTCGAAACGCGTCGTAATAACCGTTAATTCTCACCTTCTTGAACTCTTTCCAATAAAAACGGGCTCCGCGGAGCCCGTTTGCTTTTCTATTGCACTCGCTAATGTGCGTTAGCGGCTAATGTTCTCATTCACTCTTTACTCGCGCTTGGTGCCGACAAAGGCAACAACGACCTTGTCGTCTCCTAAGGTGCGAGAGAAGACGTACTCTTGGTTATTGTCAATCACACGGTGTACTCCGCCGCCAATCGCTGGGTGATTCTGACGAAATTGACCCACACGCTGCCAGTGCGCAAGAAGCGCCTGGCGTTCTTTATCCAGTGTCCAAAGCATGTCTGAGCGTGTCCCTTGATGGAAGTCATCGGCATAAGGGCCTATTTCGCGTCCCACTTCATCGCCGTAATAGACTTGGACTGCCCCCGGGCTGAGCAGCAGCGCGTTGGCGGCACTGCGCTGCACATCAAGCGAGTTGAACCGGCTGAAAAACAGTTCGGTATCGTGTGATGACATGTAGCTCACCGGGGTAAAGTCCGGCGTTTCTTGCATGGAATCTGCGTAGTTTTGATAGGTGCTTTGCATCTTGCTAAAACACGCTGCGCCCTTATCCATTTTCTTTTGTAGATCAAAGTTGATTAGGGCATCAAAGCCTTGGTCGGCATAGGGAGAGCGGTAAGCCGAGTGCCCCCAGACTTCTCCCATCATCCAAAATGGCTCGCCCGATTGACCTTTGGCTTCACGCCACTGATCTAGGCTTGTGCTGGCTTGTTCTTTGAGTCGTTGCCATACTTCGCCCTCGACGTGTTTGACGGTATCAACACGAAAACCATCAATACCAAAACGTTTAACCCAGTCACTCTGCCATTCAATCAGATAATCCGAGACGCGATAATTGTCGCGGCGTTGAACGCGTGTGCCCGGGTTGTCCAATAGCCATTGCGGCGGTGTCACAAATTGTTGTGATTCAGTACGGAAATCAGGTAACCCAGCCAGTGTCATTTCGATGTCGCTGGAGCCCGGTGCAGGGTATCCCGGCAGGCCTGCTCTGACCCAATCGCCACCCCACCAAGATTGCCATTGTGGGCTGTTGTAATCGATGGCTTGGTGGAAACTGTGCCAGTTCTCATCACCGTTTGGCTGCCAATCTTGCCAAGTGGTCGGCATTTGACCTGCATTGACAACGTCGATGTTGTCGGTTTGTAGATCGGCTAAGGTGGCGTACCCCGAATGGTTGATCACGGCATCGAGGAAAATCTTCATACCGCGTTTGTGGGCTTCGGCGACTAACGTTTTCAGATCGTCCTCTTGCCCAAAGTTGGCGTCAATTTTCGTGAAATCACGTGTCCAATAGCCGTGATAGCTGTAAAACGGGAAGCTGCCCTTTTCGCCGCCACCGACAAAGCCATGCACCTGTTCTACTATGGGCGATAGCCAAATCACATCCGTCCCTAAGCTTTGAATGTAATCGAGTTTTTCTATCACCCCTTTAAGATCGCCGCCGTGGAAGGTGCCCACTTCATCTTTGCCATCCTTGCGACGACCGTAGCTGGCATCATTACTGGTATCGCCGTTGTGGAACCTGTCCACCATAGCGAAATAGATGTTGGCGTTACGATAGGTAAAGTCGCGCTCTACGGGCTCTGTGAGCACTGGCTCAAGGAGTAGGAGGCCACCACTATTTTCACTCGGTTCGAGTGAGACTTGACCGTCGCGTACGGTGACGATTTGACCGCTCAACGCCTCTTTTAGCTCGGTACCATCGGGGAAGGTGTCACCTAAGTTTAGCGTGACGGGGCCACCCACGTATTGACGACAATTCACATCCGGTAGTGGTCGTTTGAACGTTGTGGTGGTGTTTTTCTTCGCTTCGCGGGCGATCACCAATGTATTTGCTTCGGCATCGTATTCGAAGGAGTAATCGCCGCTAAAGCGGATGTTGACGGGCAGAGTCGTTGCCGTTTGACAGTTCAGGGCAATCGGCTGCCTAAACTTGACCTGCTCGAGGTTTGTGGTGGGGCAGTCACCACCGGTAGCGGAAATGTGTAGCGTATACTCTTGCTTGGGCAGCGGTAGGACCAAGGGCGTATCGCTATTGAGAGGAAAATCTCGGCTGGTGGTTGTGGTTGAGAGAGTGAGCGTGGGTGACGCGAATGCAGTCGCACTCAACAGCCCACCAATCACTATGCAGTGTGGTTGATATCGTTTCACGTTCTGTCCTTGTTGTTTTTTTAGACAGAATACTGCGAACGAAGCGGCGCCACATCCTACCCCCGATCTACGCCCTAAATTTTGCTTTTAGTCACAGTTCTTTCGGGCTGTGACGATGAAGAAATTGCAGCATCGACGCCTGGTCAAGATAGCCATCGGGTTTTTTATGGGCGCGTAAATATTGGTATGCCGCGATCACCTTGCGATGTTGCTCGATGGGCTCTGGTGTTTGGCCCATGACGGTCTCATACGCCATGGTGTAAGCGGGCATATCGACCACTTCCGCTTGCCTGTAGAGATACCCACACCCTGTGGCTAACCACTCCAGTGAGCAGTTGGCCTTCATCGCGATCTGATTCGCTTTGGCCAAGCTAGGTTCACTGCCTTTGAGATATTTGCGAATCAGGGCTTCGGAGAGCTCGACCCGACGCGCAAAACCAGAAATGGACTCTTCACCGATGAGGGCTTGAAGACGCAGTGCAAAACTCATTTTCGTACTCCAGTTCGAAATTCTGCACAGTATACGTTGTAGGTTGAAACAAACAAGAATAGGGTAGAAGCGTTCTTTTTTTAGGAGGTAAAAGATGGTGTCTAAAGTAACAATTGCGCCGCAGGGCCCCGAATTTTCACAGATGATTCAAGGCTACTGGCGTTTAGCAGAATGGGGTATGACGCCGCAAGAGCGTTTGACGTTCCTTAAGCAGCACATTGAGCTAGGCGTAACCACGGTAGACCATGCGGACATTTACGGTGGCTACGAGTGTGAGCAGCTGTTTGGTGAAGCGTTGAAGCTGGATCCTTGTGTACGTGACCAAATTGAGATTGTCACTAAGTGCGATATCAACCTATGCGTGGACAAGTTCCCGCAGCTTAAAGTGAACCACTACGACACCAGTGCGGCCCACATTTACCAATCGGTGAATAATTCACTGGAGCGTTTGGCAGTGGAGCAGATTGATGTATTGCTGATCCATCGTCCAGATGCCTTGATGGACGCAGACGAAGTGGCAGAGGCTTTTACCGAGCTACGCAAAGTAGGTAAAGTGAAGCACTTTGGTGTATCGAACTTTTCTCCTCGTCAGTTCGAACTGCTGCAATCGCGCGTTTCTCAGCCTCTGGTGACTAATCAGGTGGAAATTAACCCACTCAATTTTGATGTTGTCCATGACGGCACCCTAGATCAAATGCAAATGCTTCGCACGCTACCGATGGCGTGGTCTTGTCTTGGTGGAGGCAGCATTTTCAGCGGGGACACAGAGCAAGCAGCTCGCGTACGTGATGAACTGGAAGCGATCCGCGCTGAAATCGGCGCAAGCAGCATCGATCAAGTGATCTACGCCTGGGTACGTCGTCTACCGTCGAATCCGCTGCCTATTATCGGTTCAGGCAAAATTGAGCGAGTGAAATCGGCCGTCGAGTCGCTTCCGTTCGAGCTCACACGTGAGCAGTGGTATCGTGTTTGGGTTGCATCGAAAGGGCACGGTGTGCCATAGAAATCGCAAAAGAATAATAATAATGAGAAGGGAGTCAGCATTTGCTGGCTCTTTTTGTTTTATCGTCCCCTATACTGAAAGTGTCAAATATCACTGTTGAGACTGTGGCTAAAAAGCTTAATCTTTTCTTACTCTCGCTGTGAGATTGAGTGATGATGTTAGATGTGCATGTTTTTTGCTTCTCTAAAATTACAACTCTAATAATAAATTCTCGTTTCAGTCAGTTCGCTTTAGTGCAACACCCGTATCCACGTCAAAGACGTGGGACGCTAATTCACAAAGGGAAATGTTATGGACGTAGAAGTCATTCGCCAGCCAAGTCGTGTCAAAGAAGTGAATGGTGATGTCGTGATCGCCTCGCCCAACGGGGAGGCGCGCAAAGCGCAAGTCGGTGAGAATATCAACATCGGTGAGATGATCATCACCGCTCAAGGTGGGACGCTCGTTCTCGAAGACGTATCAGAAACACTGTTTATTGATGAAAATTGCGTCAGCTGCATAGAACCAGGTGACGGATTTGGTTGGGCAACCGCGCCAGTCAGCGGCGACATTCAGGTTGATGATGCGCTACTTGGTGAAGGGGCAATGAGCGGTGATGAATTGGCGGCCATTCAAGAGGCTATTCTTGCGGGCGCTGACCCGACGGCGATTTTAGAAGCCACGGCAGCGGGTGCAGGGACGAGTGGCTCAGCCAACGGCGGCTTCATTACTATCGCGTACAATAATCCCGAAGTACTGGCGAGCACCTTTTTCGAAACCGCGGGTTTCAATGCTCAGGCCCAGTCTGAAACGCAAGATACTGGACGCCGCTTTCAATTTTCTCAAGGTGGCGAGAGCGTAGCAGCCACCCTGTCCGAAGGTTCGTTATCTCTCGGGACCTATCCTGCCACTATTGTCAGCAGCACTCTCATTGCTGCCGGGGATCTTACTCTCGATCCCGAGTCTTTTGTTCCTGAGACCTCATCCATAGCCGCGCTGCTCACAGAACTCAATAGTGATATCACTTCGAATGGCGGGGATGTCCTGTTTTCCTATAATGACTCGCAAAATGCAATTATTGGTGTCAATGTGCAAGGGGAAGTATTACGCATTGACATTAACGCAGCCAATATTGGTCGAGACATCAATCTGGAGATCACCACAACGCTGAGTCAACCGATCGATCATCTTCCGTCAGTGGCGGGAGGATTGGTGGCGATTAATGATGACCAAATCACGATCAACATTGAGATTCAGGGAGCGGATGCTTTAGGTAACCTATTACGCTCACCCGTCAGTGTGAGCACGGCGATCAGTGACGGTGAGGCGCCGACACTGTCTCCTATCGACGGTAAAACGGCACTAGAATCAAGTTTGGCGACGGGAACGGAGGCAGGCAGTGTTAGCCCGATTGTAACGGGAACGATAGCCGGTCAGCTTGGGAGTGATCAAGTGGTGGATGTTCGCCTGGACGTCGAGGCATTCAACCAGAGTCAGCAGGCCAATGGTCTCACCTCTGCAGGGCAAATCGTGACTCTTGAGGCTAACCCGTCGCAACCGGGTGAGTATGTTGGGTTTGTCATACAAGGTGAGGAGCGAGTCGATGTCTTTTCTCTCATCATTGAGAGCGTCAGCAACCTGAGTTCTGGCGGCTTTGAAGTCGCGTATCAATTCGAACTGCTTGCGCCGCTTGACCATTCAGAGCAGGGCAAAGACGACGTTTTAGTTTCATTGCCTGTTTTCGCGATTGATGCCGATAACGATACTACCGCCAATAGCAACTTAGTCATTGCCGTCGTGGATGATGTTCCTTTGGTACCTGATGCGAAGATTGTGGTGACCGAACCGGATGTTCAATATGGCAACGAATCTCAGTCTATCACGCTCATCAGCGCCTCGGGCGCCGAGCAAGGCGTGGTGACGCAATTCACCTTTGATGGCGGCGATCCGATTACGCTGGTTGACGGTCAAAGTGAATACTTGGTCACCGATGGCAAAGTGATCGTCTCTGCCGATGGCACGCTCTCGTTTGCGCCAGACAGAAACATCGACCACTCAACCAGTGACGTGGTGAGCCATACCTTAATCGCGACCATTGAAGATGGCGATGGTGACGTGTTGACCAGCACGGTGATTATCGATATTAAAGATGGCAATGACCCTGTCATCACTCAAATCGAGACTGCGCAAGTCTCAGAATCTGGGTTAACCAGTGGCACTGAAGACGGCCAAGCCGCGGTGCAAGACAGCGGCACCATCACTATCGATGTGGGCAGTGATGACATTACCGCGCTGAAACTCGATATCACGCGCTTTACCGAGCAATCGACATTGAAAGCGCAAGGGCAAACCGTGCGCTTGATAGAAGACTCTGATGTGCCCGGTCAATACCAGGGGGTGATCACCGTTGACGGGCAAGAGGTGCCTGTTTTTGAGGTCGCGCTCGATCAAACCACCCTTAAAGATTACACCTTTACCTTGCTCAGACCGCTCGATCACAGCGGTGATAATGATGAGAGCTTGGTGATTAACTTGCCGGTGGTCGCGGTGGACAGCGATGGTGATGACTCGGCGTCGGTGAATCTCGCGATCACCGTCAATGACGACATTCAGACGGTGGTAGATGGCGAGATAAAGGTCACCGAGCCCGATACGCAGTACGATAACGAATCACAGCCGATTACGCTCATCAGTGCGTCGGGCGCTGAACAAGGCGTGGTGACGCAATTCACCTTTGATGGTGGCGACCCGATTCCGTTAGTCGACGGTCAAAGTGAATACTTGGTCACCGACGGCAAAGTGATCGTCTCTGCCGATGGCACACTCTCGTTTGCGCCAGACAGAAACATCGATCATCACTCAGTCAGTGACGTGGTGAGCCACACCTTAGTGGCGACCATTGAAGATGGCGATGGTGACGTGTTGACCAGTACGGTCACTATCGATATTACCGATGGTAATGACTCCGTCATCACTCAAATCGAGACGGCGCAAGTCTCAGAATCTGGTTTAACGAGCGGCACCGAAGACGGCCAAGCTGCTGTGCAAGACAGTGGCACCATCACTATCGATGTCGGCAGTGATGACATTGCCGCGCTGACACTCGATATCAAGCGCTTTACCGAGCAATCGACATTGAAAGCGCAAGGGCAAACGGTGCGCTTGATAGAAGACTCTGATGTGCCCGGTCAATACCTGGGAGTGATCACCGTTGACGGGCAAGATGTGCCTGTTTTTGCGGTCGCGCTCGATCAAACCACCCTTAAAGATTACACCTTTACCTTGCTCAGACCGCTCGATCACAGCGGTGATAATGATGAGAGCTTGGTGATTAACTTGCCGGTGATCGCGGTAGACAGCGATGGCGATGACTCGGCCTCGGTGAATCTAACGATCACCGTCAATGACGACATTCAGACGGTGGTGGATGGCGAGATAGAGGTCACCGAGCCCGACACGAAGTACGATAACGAATCACAGCCGATTACGCTCATCAGTGCGTCGGGCGCTGAACAAGGCGTGGTGACGCAGTTCACCTTTGATGGCGGCGACGCGATCACGCTGGTTGAGGGGCAAAATGAATACTTGGTCACCGATGGCAAAGTGATCGTCTCTGCTGATGGCACACTCTCTTTTGCACCTGATAGAAACATCGACCACTCAGCCAGTGGCGTGGTGAGTCACACCTTAGTGGCGACCATTGAAGATGGCGATGGTGACGTGTTGACGAGTACGGTCACTATCGATATTACCGATGGTAATGACCCCGTCATCACTCAAATCGAGACGGCGCAAGTCTCAGAGTCCGGTTTAACGGGCGGGACGCAAGCAGGCCAAGCTGCCGTGCAAGACAGTGGTCAAATCACCATCGATGTCGGCAGTGATGACATTGCCGCGCTGACACTCGATATCACGCGCTTTACCGAGCAATCGACATTGAAAGCGCAAGGGCAAACCGTGCGCTTGATAGAAGACTCTGATGTGCCCGGTCAATACCTGGGAGTGATTACCGTTGACGGGCAAGATGTGCCTGTTTTTGAGGTCGCGCTCGATCAAACCACCCTTAAAGATTACACCTTTACCTTGCTCAGACCGCTCGATCACAGCGGTGATAATGATGAGAGCTTGGTGATTAACTTGCCGGTGGTCGCGGTGGACAGCGATGGTGATGAATCAGCATCGGTGAATCTCGCGATCACCGTGAATGACGACATTCAGACGGTGGAGGATGGCGAGATAAAGGTCACCGAGCCTGATACGCAGTACGATAACGAATCACAGCCCATTACGCTCATCAGTGCGTCGGGCGCCGAGCAAGGCGTGGTAACGCAATTCACCTTTGATGGCGGCGACCCGATCACGTTAGTGGACGGTCAAAGTGAGTATGCCGTTACCGACGGCAAAGTGATTGTGTCTGCCGATGGCACACTCTCGTTTGCGCCAGATAGAAACATCGATCACTCAACCAGTGACGTGGTGAGCCACACCTTAGTGGCGACCATTGAAGATGGCGATGGTGACGTGTTGACCAGCACGGTCACTATCGACATAGAAGATGGCAACCTTCCTGTGATCACTCAAGTGTCTGGTGGCAGTGTCTTTGAAGCGGGACTTTCCAGCGGTTCTGGAGGAGAGAATACGAATCTCGACGTCAGAGGTACCGTTACCATGACGACAGGCAGTGATGATATTGCCAAGCTGGCGTTTGATTTGGAGCAGTTCAATGATCTCAATAACGAAGGTATCTACGCCTCCGGTCAACGTATTAGGGTCGAAGAAAAGTCTGCTGAGCCAGGCAGTTATGTAGGCTATATCGAACTTGATGGTGAAAAACTACCCATATTTGAGCTGGATTTAGGTCAGCCGTCGCTGAGTGACTATCACTTCACCTTACTGGCTAATATCGATCACACCGTGCAAGGTCTTGATAGCCAAATCATTGCTTTACCCATTGTCGCGATAGATGCTGATGGCGACGCGTCCTCAAGCGCAGACATTGAAATCAGTGTCACCGATGATATTGCCAGCATCGACGGGTTAAGTAATACCAGCGAGTGGAATGTCGAAGAAGCCAATATTGAGGGAAGTGGTGCATGGGTCGAAGGGCAACTGGAATATACGCAGGGCGCGGATGGCGTGGTGAGTTTTGCGCTCAGCAATCTCGCTCAGACTCAAACTGGCCTGACTTCGGGCGGTACTCCTGTCGTCATTCAACTGATTGAAGGCGCAGATGGTACGACAAGCTATCAAGGTATCGCCAATCAGCAACCCGTCTTTACTTTAGTTCTTGGTGATGACGGCAGTTATCGCTATCAGCAACTGAGGGCTTTAGACCATGCTGAAGACTCCAATGTTCTGACCATTCCTTTTGATGTGGTAGCTGTGGACGGCGATGGGGATCGTTCTTCTGCATTTCGTCTCGGAATCAATGTTGCAGATGACGCACCCACTTTAAATGGTTGGAGTGGGGGCAATGCCGTCGATGAAGATGACATTGAGTCTATTGGTTCAGATCAAAGTGATTCAAGTCGCGTCTCGGGGCAGTTTGCTGTCGATGACGGTGTGGATGGTGTCACCGAGTATCGATTAATGGACGCGGACGCCATTTTGGCCAGTGTAAGTTCGGGTGAAGACGCTTTAGTCTGGCAAGATGTGATTAACACTGGCTCCACATGGAGCTACACCGCCGTCACAGCAACCAATACAACCCCGGTTTTCCGAATCATATTTGATACGCAAGATGACAGTTATGCGTTCGAGTTGTTGGGGCCAATTGATCATCCGGTCGCAACCAGTGAAGACGATGTGACGCTCTACTTCACTGTAGCAGCGGTAGATTATGATCACGATGCAAGTAACGTACTGACATTGCCGATTGTGATTACTGATGATATTCCAACCTTGGCTGACCAATCCATAACCAAAGTAGAAGGCAGCGGGTTTGGTAGTACCAGCAACTTCTTTAACCAGATAACGGACCAAGGGGCTGACCGTGCGGAATTAACACGTCTAGAAGGCGGAGTCAGTGGTGATGGCAATCCGATCGTATTTAGAGTCTCAGCCAATACCTATGAAAGCGCCATTGAACACTCAAGTGGGCAACAAACTGTGCGAGTCTTTGAGCAGCTAGATGGGGATGACGCCCCCCGAGAGTTAGGTGTGCTGCGTATTAACAGCGATGGCTCGGTTCAATTTAAAGCCAACGGTTATTTGGATCATGATGGTGACGACATCACGTTCAGTGTCCATGCCATTGCCACTGATGGCGATGACGATATCGATCAAGCGACGTTAGATGTCACCATCACAGACAGAAACGCCCGCACGATCAATTTAAATGTCACCACCTTTGAAGATGCCGGTCGAGATGCATCTATTGTTTACGCCGCTGGTGATGAGCCCGAGAGCGAGAACATCAATGACAATCAATCAGAGCTTGATAATGCACCGGCAAAATTGAGCGTGCAGGTCAATCTCTATGATGTCGATAATGACGAGTCGATTGGCGCGTTGACCATCATTGGTGGTAATTACGCAGGGACATTCTATTACCAAGACAGTACCGGTGTATTCCACGCTATTAAACAGGATACGGATGGAAAACTGCGTTTAGATGGCAGTGAACTAGTGCAGAGCCAAGCTCAAGATGGCAATAATGTCATTGCCACTATTGATAACCTCTACTTTGTGCCTGATCGTAACTTGGCCACCAATGGCAATATGACTGTGCGGTATTCACTGGATATTCTCAATGGTACCGAAGTGGATCACAGCGTGAATGGCCGAATCCGCATAGACGTTCAGTCGGTTGCAGACATCGCTGTTTGGGATGAAGCAAATAGCATCGATCACTATGAAGTGCTTGAGGATGATAGCAACGTCACACTGACTCTACACGCCCAGACCCAAGACAGCAGTGCGCCAGAGACCATTACCTATAAACTTCGAGCAGTGACGGGAGACTTCGAACTGCTCGATAAAGACGGTCAGCCGCTGACGGCAAATAGTGAGGGTGTTTATCTTGTATCTTCCAGCGATATCAATTCGATTCAGATTGATCCTGCGGAGCACTTTTCGGGGCAAATTCAACTGAGTGTGGTTGCAATCAGTGAAGAAGAGGTGAATCCATACATCGTCGGTTCTGTCGATAAGTCGACGGCGCGATCCGAGGCGAAAACCATTACTATCGATGTGGCGCCACATGCCGATACTGGCACACTCAAAGTGAGCCGGATTCGCATCAATGAAGACAACATCGCAGACCCAGACAATACCGATCTGCAAGGCAATCGTGATCCATTGACGTTGGATGAGGTGATTGAAATGTTGCCTTCGGCAGACGCAGATGACTCTGAAGTCCTGTTTGTGCGTATCGCCAATATCACCGAGGGTGCGTCTCTGGCTTGGGTCGGTACGGGCGACAGCCCAATTGTGGAGATCAACGTCGATGGCGTAACGTACCAAGAGATCCCATATGCCGTTATTTCGCAGGTTGAAGTCGTGCCCGCTGCGCACAGCAATGAAGATTTCCGCTTTGAAGTGACGGGTGTCGTGAGAGATAGTGCGTCACTGTCTGATGACGCGACGTTGAGTGCTACACACGACGCCTACATCGGGCCTAAAGTGGTCAATGTTGAAGTGAAAGGGGTGGCTGATGTTCCGATACTCAACGATGAATTTGATTCGGGCTGGGTAGCGGTGACCGATAATGGCCAAATGCGTATCGAGACCACCATTGAAGAGAGCCAAAATGCGAGCAATTTTGCACAACTTGATTTTGAAGTGATCTCCGGTGAAAGGGCGCAAGAGCTGACGGATAACTCAGAGACGCTCAGTGTGATTTTGTCGAACATTCCACAAGGGGTGGTAATCGAGGATACGGATGGCAGTGTCATTGACTTAAACTTCGTCGGCTATGTGAATGGTCAACCTAGCTACGAGGCGAACATTACCGGTGCGATCAATGATTCTGGTATCGTTATTCGCCCTGTCGATTCTTCAACCCAAAATATCGATATTACCGCCACCATTGTCGTCACAGAAAACGATGGTCACAGCTTAAGTTTTGATACTGACATTCGCGTCAATGTCGCCCCTGTCATTGATGCCTCAGAGCAATACACCAACCGCTCGGTGGGCAATGAGGATTCAGCTATTAATATCGATTGGCACCCCAAAGGGAGCGACTATATTGATAGCGATGAGCACTTTACGTCGATCACGATCACTGGTATTCCAAGCGGAGCGATGATTAACGTCAACAACTCAGATGTCAGTGTCGACGTGACGCAAGACGCCAATGGGGTAAGTACTTTGGTCGTCACGCCTAACGGACTTAGCCATGAGGCGTTCACTCAAGTCGCGTTAGAAGCGGACTTTATTCAACTCACCCCTGCCAAAGATGCCAGTACTAATTTCACGCTCTCGACAAGCGTCGAGATAGAAGAGCGCGATGTCGAATACACCAGTGATGATATTGTCGGTGAAGGCGGTCGTGTTAGCGCGACACTCACAGGCTCAATAGAAGTGGTGGTGCGTCCAGTCGTCGAGCCACAAGATGAAAACAATGGCCTGCGTTTATCTAATGAGCAAGGCGTGGTGTTTGAACCACTCTCTTTGACAGGAGATGGGCAGCTAAACTATGTGCCTATCGTCGCGACGTCGGGTGCGATTACGTTTACCACTAATCAAGACAATCCTGATATCAATGATGAGGTCATCATCTCGTACCAAGAAACGGATAACTCGTCGGTCGAGTTGGTCTCTCAAGTGGTGCTTGAACTGAGTTATGTACCAGACCCTAATAATCCTCTTAAAGATCTAACGTTACCAGACTCTGTACTGGATCAGTTGCTGGTGACAGGGGCGGCCTATGAAGGTAATGGGCGTTGGGTGATCACTGACGAGAGTAATTTCAGTGTCAAAGCACCAGAAGGACTTAACTTTGGTGATATCGATTTAACCGGTACGAATGAGCTCCAGATGACCCTGCACACCCAAGTGGTCGACCCCGGTGATATTGATGCCAATGGTGAACTCCTGGAGCCGAATGAATCATCGACTGGTGCTCAGCGCTCAACCAGCGTTGTCATCGCTTTTGCAAAACAGATTATTCCAGGAGGTGAGGTGGCCGCAGAGATCGCCATAACAGAAGAGCAGATTGTTACGGCGCAAGAAGATACGGTTGTCAATCTCGGTCAGCAGATGACCACACTGAGCGTGTTGTCGTTGAGCGGCGCTATTGATGGCTCACCTGATGAAGTCACCTTGGTGTTTGAACCAAGCGTTGAGATAGGTGGTGTTGTTTATCCGATCACGATTCAAGGGGGCGATGTCGATTTCGTTAACGGTAAGTTTGTTTATCAGACGCAATACAATGACGGCGCTTTGGGTCCTATCGATGGGTTGTCGCTTGTGCTGCCAAACGATTACTCCGGTGATTTTCTATTACCGTTTACGGTGATCAGCAAAGATACCACCAGCGGTGATGAAAACGTCGCGTCTGCCAGTGTGATCGTGCAAGTCGCCCCTGTCGCCGATGTGGAGAGTGGTAACGCCTCCAAACCGAGTTTTTCTATCGATGTCCTAGGTTCACTGGACGACGACATGGGTGCGATTGACGCTGATAACAACGGCCAATCCGATGAGATCGGCTATGAAGACAGTTACATTCAGCTCGCCGTCACCCACGCCATTGCTGATCAATTGAACGGTGAGACTGAAGGTGGCCAAGAAACCTTGAATCAAGTGATGTTGACGCTGGCCAATTCTAATGTGGGCGCCTTTTATCAAGTGGTCGATGACGGAACAGGTGGTCAAGTTTATCAATGGGTAGGCAGCTCGGTGTCATTTGATCAGCAAGCCATCAATGACGGAGCATTAGATACGTTATTGTTCAAGCCAGCGTTAAACTATCCGTCTGCAGATGGCAATAATCAGGTGGTGGTGAATATTAGTGGTGAAGTTGTCGATAGCGCGGTCTTCAATCAGTCACCATCAACCGGAGAGGCAACCGATAGCCAAACGTTCACCACGTCGGTGAGCTTTGAGGTTGTGCCTGTTGTCGATGACGTGATCGTGTCAGGGCCTGGTAACTCGGCGGACACGATAGAGATTGAAGGTAATGAAGATGAGCTGATAGCGCTTAGCGCATCGGGACCGATCGATATTGCGCTCACCGACGATGATGGCTCCGAGCAGTTTGTGTCGATCAAGTTGACTGGGGTACCCGAGGGATTTTTACTGCTTGCCGATGCGGATAGCGACTACAGCGTGAAAAACAACGGCGACGGTGTGTGGAGTGTGCGTTTACCATCGGCGCAGATGACTCATGTGGATTTGAGTGGAATATCACTTCAAGCGCCGAAAGACTTCAGTGGTACGGTGGAGTTCAACCTAACGGTATTTACTCAAGAGTCACTGCTTGGTGTGCCAACGGAAGTGACAGCGCCGCTACCTAAATTTGTCGTTACCGTGAATCCAATAGGCGATGACGTCGACCTCGACAGCACGGATCGCATCGAAGGCTTGGAAGGAGATAACATCGATATCGAGGTAGATGCGTCAGTGATCGACAATGTGTACAGCGCCTCGAGCGTTTCAGGGGTAAATGAAAATGGTCCAGAAACCCTGCGCGTTACCGTCACAGATGTGCCTGAAGGCGCGAGCATTTACTATCCCGATGGCGTGACGTTAGCGCAGTTCGACGACGCGACACAGACATGGGTGCTCAATATCAATGCGCAGCATCTAGACAAAATCGTGTTCAATTCAGGTGATCGCAACAGCGATAGCCAAAGTGCGACGGCTATCGATAAGCCGTTGACAGTCAAAGTCCAATCGGTAGATAGCGACGCGCAAGGTGTTGAGGTATTAGGTACTCCGGCTGAGTTTTCGGTGATGCTGCTCATCGATGCAGTAAACGATCAGCCAAGGTTTGTTAATGTTTTGGATGTAGACACCTTAGAAGATACATCGGTGGCACTCAACACTTTGCAGATTGACGATATCGACAGCACGCTTGATGACCCGGATGCTATGTATCATCTCACTCTCAGCGTGGATAAGGGCTCATTGCTGGTGCTCAGTGATGCAGAACTCGTCTATGGCTTGACCACAGTGCAAGGGAGTGACGGTCAATGGATTTTGGAAGGCAAGCTGGCGAACATCAATGCTGCACTTGCGGCGTCTGTGGTCGTCTATCAGCCTGCGGACAATGCGAACGACTTGAATAGTGGTGGTCCTGCTCTCGTCACTGCCAAAGTGAACGATTTAGGTAATTTTGGCTTAGTCGATGATACCAACGCGTCAACCAGTCAGAGTGCACAAACCTCGTTCGCAATTCGAGTCACTGAAGTGAATGATCAGCCTGTCGCGGCCTCGCTGGATCTAGGTACCATGTCCGAAGAAGGCTCGATAGTCATTAGCGCGCAATCACTGATTGATGCCAGCTCAGATATTGATGGCGATACGCTGAAAGTGGTCAATCTTCAATTGATGGAAGGGGAAGGGAACCTGGTTGCAAGCTCTGACGGTTTATCTTGGACTTTTACTGCAGGTGAAAACTACTCTGGGCCTGTGCGGTTTAGCTACACCATCGAAGACAATGGTCAAACCCAAGGCAATGATGACTTTCTTCAAGATACCGCGGAGCTGCAACTGCATGTTCAAGGTGTGAGTGACATACCGACACTGACTATTGCCCCAGAAAATGAGGCAATCAGACACATCACTGCCAGTCAAAGCGTGAGCAACCAAGGTATTGCGTTGCTCGGTATTGTCGCAGCACTCACCGACAGTAGTGAAGAACTGAGCTTGTTGATTGAGGGAGTACCAGAAGGCGCAGTGCTAAGTAGCGACAGCGGTACGGTAGTCAACGAGAGTGGGGATTGGTATGCCAGTGCCGATGCGATTAATTCTTTACAAATACAAAACGTTAGCCTAGGTGAGTATTCCTTGACGTTAACCGCAGTATCGACAGAGATTGAAGAGGGCATTGGGATCGACAGCGCTTTCTCTGAACCCATCGAGTTGTCACTGACGGTGGTAGAGGAGGCCAGTGACATTGATGGCTCTTCACAAACCCGTCCTCAGTGGATCATTGCAGGTGACCAAGATACTCAACTGGTCGGGGGCAGTGGTGATGACATCATTGTCAGTGGTTTAGGTTCTGATATTCTCACCGGTGGTCCGGGAATGGACACCTTTGTGTGGAACAGCATTGAAGATGGCGCGGCAGATACGGTCACGGATCTCAATATCGCAGAGGGCGATAGGATTGATTTGAGGGAACTGCTTCCTGAGCTCAAAGCCAATCAGGTGGATATGGATGTGCTGCTCAGTCATGTCAATGCCAGACTGGTCGATGATGATGATATCGAGCTGGAGATCCATCCCGAGGGAGAAAACGGTGCGCGTCAAACTGTGACATTAAAAGATCTTGGTCAGCAAATCAGTTTTGCTGAGATGGACTCATCGCAGATTGTCTCCACCCTAATTGAGCGCAATGTGATCATGCACGATTAGCGTCATTAAGCTAGCCAACCGAAAGATTGGCTAGCTTGACGCTGACTTCTTAGGGCTTGGAAGTCAGCTATTTGCTGCGAACGTAAGCGGCGCAGAACGTGACCACCGCCTGATCGATGGCGGCGTCAACCGCATCATCACTGGGTGTTGGCAGATGGCCAAGCAGTTGAGGCCAAAAGATCACGGCTTTGATTGAGCCAATAAATTGATCGATGGCGAGTGGAATGTTGGCGATCTCGAGTATACCTGCATCGATGCCTTGCTGCGCCCAGCGGTACAAGCCGTAAGAATCCTCAATTGAGGAGAATTTCTCCATCATTAAGGCGGACGTCTCTGCGCAGCGCATACACTCGGTCATCACCATGCGCGCCGTCATCTGGAAATCGTCATTGTTGATGTGACACATCTGTTTGCGTGTGATGGCTTTAAGCTGCTGCTCTATTGCAACAGAAGTGTCAAACTTCAGGTCGCTTTGGTCATCAAAGCGACACATCAGCTTGTCTACAATAACCTCAAACAGGGCATCTTTGTTTGGGTAGTACTTGTAGAGCGTACGTTTTGATACGCCCGCATGGCGAGAAATCCCTTCCATACTCGATTGCTCAAAGCCTTTTTTTGCAAAGACTTCGATGGCGGATTTGATGATATCTTCTTGTTTTATATCGCTTCTAGTGCTCATTAGCCGAACCCACAAAACTAAAAAGTAAACGATAGTGTTTACTTTTTTTAGGATAGAACCTAAAGTATACACCATCGTTTACTTTTTTGGGTAGCCAATAGGTCATGAAAATGAGCAACGTGATTAAAGCCTCAGTGATTTCTGCGTTAGGTGTCGTAGGATTAAGTCAATTTAGCAAAGCCAATCCCGATTCAGCCCTCGCTCGTAGCGAGCAACAGCGCGCTGAGCGCATCGCCCAGTCGCCTCAGTTTCAAGGTGGTAAAGTGATCACTAGAATGCCTTCAGTGCCTTCTCCTGAAAGTATGTCTTCAGTGATGTGGACCTTCTTTTTTGAGCGCAGCTCCCTAAAGCCGCAAGGTTCTCTACCCAATAGGCCAGTTGATATCGAACGCTTGAATCAGCGTAGTGATGAGATGCGTGTCACTTGGCTTGGGCACTCGAGCCTGTTTATCGATATCGACAAAACGCGCATCCTTATCGATCCGGTTTTCGAATACGCTTCCCCGCGCTTAGCGAAGCGATGGTTTGATCGTAATGTGAGCGCGCCAGTCAGCCGTGAAGCACTACCTACACCGGATGTGATTGTGATATCCCATGACCACTATGATCACTTAGAAGAGTCGACGGTCCGTTATTATGCCGATAAAGAGGTATTGTTCTTTGTGCCTCTTGCTGTTGGTCGTCACCTCGAAAAATGGGGCGTGCCAGCGGAAAAAATCCAAGAGTTCGACTGGTGGGAGTCTGCTCGCGTGAACGGTGTGGAGCTGATCGCTGCACCCGCTAACCATAACTCAGGCCGCACGGGCTTTGATTCCAATACCACGCTGTGGGCATCCTGGGCGATCAAAGGTCAGCATGGTTCACTGTTTTACAGTGGTGATAGTGCTTATGACGATCATTTTGCTCAAATCGGCCAAAAGTTAGGCCCATTTGACATGGCCTTTATTGAGGTGGCGGCAAACGTTAAAGAGGGCAAAGGCTTCCCCGTTGAAAACTGGGGCCACATGCAGGCCAAACATACGATGCAAGCGTTTTTGGATTTAGAGGCTAAACACCTGTTCCCAGTGCATTGGTCCACGTTTGAGCTGTTTGCTCACAAATGGGATGAACCGATGACAGACCTCATCGCGGAAGCGGAGCACGCTAACGCCCACTTGGTCACGCCGATGATTGGTGAGACGATTTTGGTCGGTGACGATATTCAAACCAGTTACTGGTGGCAAGAGCCTGTCACCTATCTGGCGAATGCCCAATTGAGCTACCAAAATTAGCCTGCGATCATCGGCTAGCTTGTAGAAAAAGCCTGCAGTTTGCAGGCTTTTTGTGTTTCTGGATGGTCAAATTTATTCATCCGGGCCAATGAAGGGTGTTTGATTGGCGTCTATTTTGAGCGTTTGGGTTGGGAAGGCGATATCCGCTCCGTGACGATGGACGATATCTAAAATCTGCAACAGCACATCTTGCTTTACTTTGTGAAAGCGAATCCAATTGACGGTTTTCGTAAAGGTGTAAACCATGATGGTGAGTGATGAGGGAGCAAAGCCATTAAAGTTAACAATCAAGGTCTGTTTTGCGTCAATATCTGGGTGATTTTGCAGCATGCTTTTGATGTCATTGGCGATCGGTTCGAGTTTGGTGCTGTCGTCATAGCGAATGCCGATGTTTTCGTGAATCCGACGGTTGAGCATGCGAGATGGGTTCTCCACTACAATACTGCTGAACACGGAGTTGGGTACATAAAGAGGGCGTTTATCGAAGGTGCGGATGATGGTCATACGCCAACCAATTCGCTCGACGGTACCTTCAATCTCTCTGTCTGGGGAACGCACCCAATCGCCGACTTTAAATGGGCGGTCAAAGTAAATCATCATGCCGCCAAAGAAGTTTGACAGCAGATCTTTTGCGGCAAAACCGACCACTAAGCCACCGACACCACCAAAGGTAAGTAAGCCTGATAAGCTTAGGCCGAATGTTTGCACAACGGTTAATGCGCCAATGACGACAAAGAACAGGCGCGTCACTTTAGCGATGGCTTGTACCGTGGTTTCATCACGCTTCTTTTGTTTGAGAATGTACTCTTCAACATTGCTGATCAGCCGCATCACTACCCAGATGAAGATACCCACAACGAGAAAATGTTTGAGTGTGCTTAACCAGTTGAGGTTAGAGTCAGTTTGCTCTTGCAAGACAAAGCCGAGAGAGATGGTCGCAGGCCAACACCAAATCAGCGTGCTAACGGGTGTTTTGAGCGCAGAAAGCACGAGGTCATCCCAATGGAAATGCGTTTTCTCCACCAAGACTTCTAAGCGCCCATAAACCAGACGCCAGACTATCCAAGCGACAAAACTGGCGAGTGTGATGAAAATAACATTGCTGTTCCACTCTTTGATAAACAGCAGCACATCCTGTTGCCAAGCTAAGACTAACTCATTCATTTTATTTATCTTTGGGTTATGCGCAGAGGGTTCAGTATAGAGGTTTAGGTGAGCTGTGAAAACCAGCCGAATGTCAGAGTTTATTGACTGCTGAAATGATCGGAGAGTGCCGTACGTCGGTGCTTGGCCGCGCCGCCACCTTCTAAATCGACCGTATCTTCATAGCCCTCTTTGATAAAGCGTTGCGTGGGGCTGTTGGGCTCGAGTCGTTTCAATTGCGGAGAGCTGAAAGTACCTGCAATTTGGTAAATGGACTTACCGCCCCCTGTGGTGACGAAGACTTTTTTGCCATCAAACTCGAAATCTGTTGCCACTAATCGGTCGTTACGAAATACCCCTTCGCTACTGAGCGTCAGTATTTCGGTATTGTAGGTGGGTGCGCCAATTTCTATCCAGCGTCCGTAGACATGTTTAGGGTGCACATAGTCTTGATAACTCACATACAAGAGTGCGGAAAAGCCGAGCGCTAAACCGATGATCACAACGGGCAATACCACTTTAAAGATGGATACTTTGTTCATAGTTTCGCTTCGATCTTGTGTGAATAAACAACGTCCTACCAGTCTAACCCCTCGCTCGCCGGTTCGATATCTCAAATGAGACCAATTCAGAACTTAGACAAGAAAGTTTGATCTTTAGCCAAATAATGATGCTTTGATAAGCGGTGACGCAATAGGAATCCAATAAGTATAGCGTTCGATGCGTTGGCGTGATGATGCAGTGGAAAGTCGACAAAGGAAATGCTTGCTCTGTCGGGCGGTTTCGTATAAAAGTTTCACTCTATCAATGATAATCGAGTCGTTATTCAAGGAGAGAATCGTGATCAAAGTCAACTCGTACTTCGAAGGGAACGTTCAGTCGTTAGGGTTTAATCAGCAAGGTGAAGCGTCGAGTGTCGGTGTCATGCTCGCGGGTGAGTACACCTTCGGTACAGCAGCACCAGAGCGCATGACAGTGGTGAAAGGGGCATTGACCATCAAACGTGTGGGTGATGCAGACTGGACAACCTATTCCAGCGGCGAGTCATTTGACGTGGCGGGCGACTCTTCGTTTGATCTGCAAGTCAAAGAGGCGACGGCCTACCTGTGTGAATATCTCTGATGCAGTGAGAACCGTATTGGTCTAGATTTGAAACCACGCAATGGCGTGGTTTTTTTGTCTCTGCGCCAAAATGATAACGGTTGCTTCGAAAAATCCGAAATGATAGTCAGTTATTATCAGTTTAATCACGACAGCCATGAACTATACTCATTAGTATGCCGTGATGCATCGTGAGGAGGTGACTATGGCCGTTGTACCCAAACACAAAGACCAGAATAGCCGTTACGATCCCAGCCAGGATTTAACCGCCGACCAGCTTCATCGCTTTGGTAAAGCGGCTAGCAAAGCGCATGAAAGGCGTAAAGAGCTGGCAGAGAGCGGTTCGGTAGTGTCCGCTGCGCGCGCTGCGAAGGATGCGGCATTTCGCCCTGTCTATCGTCCTAAAAAAGACAAACCCAATACCGTTCGTTATGCCGTATGGCTGGTGGTTGTGATGGTATTCAGTTTGTGGCTGATGTACATGTCTCGTTAAATTCACTTCTCATCCAATTACGCAGAATCAACACGTGCTCGTTTTTGAGTTTTTCTTTCGCACAAGCAAAGTAGAAAGCTTGATGCGGATTGAGCACGGGTTGGCCAATTTCGACCAAATACCCCAATTTAATGTCATCTCGAACGAACATTCGGTGCGTAACCAACACGCCCAAGTGACGTGTTGCGGCCTGTACGGCTTGGATGGATGCGCTAAAGCTCAGATTCTTGGCGAAGGTGGGCAGAGCAAGTTGATGGGCTTCAGACCAGATTTGCCAGTCGTTTTTGCGTCGATCGTTGAGCGCGACAATGGCGGGTTGTTGAGTGAGAATGACCGCGGGATCCATCAAATGCGCATCCTCAACGTCACCGGCATAACACTGCCTAGCGACCTCTGGACTGGCGACCAGTACAAGTTCGTCATCGGCGAGTTTTTCACAGTAGTAGTCCTGCCAATCGCTGGTATTGCCATGAATGAGCGCCACATCCACCCCTTCTTCTTCTAAAACGAATTGACCAATCAAGGTGGAAATACGGATATCAATATCGGGCGCGTGTTGATTGAACTGGCTTACCCGCGGGATCCACCAGTGCATAGCAAGCGAGTTAACCATGTTGAGGGTCAGACGGTTGCTATGGCGATTGGCTAAAAGGTGCGACGTGGCCGCGACGATCTCTTCCAGTGCTGGTGCCACGCGGCGATAGTATTGCCGTCCCGCTGAGTTGAGAACCACTTGACGACCCACGCGAGTAAATAGAGGTTGCTCTAGTTGTTGCTCGAGGTTTTTTATCGCCTGACTGATCGCGGAATGACTGACATACAAGGCTTTAGCGGCGGCCGTCATACTTCCGGTTTCGGCAACGGCAACAAACGCATATAAGGATTTCATCGGAGCAACTATTTTCATTTGTAAGTTTTTCTAACAGTTAATGTTGTGATTACTCGTTATTCATTGCTGAAAAAGGTCGATAGACTGGGCGCAGATAACGGAGGAATAATGAAAACCACACAAGACATCTCTGCATCACCTGTCCTTTTTATGTTGGCCTCTACCTTCAGTTTGTCACTGACTGGGCTAATGTCAAAACTTTTAACAGATTGTATCGCACCGAGCGCACTGAGTTTTTTGCGTTTTTCGGTGCCTGCACTGTTGATTGGGTTGATGATCAGTCGGTCGTCATGGGCGCCGCCTCGCGGACAAGTCCGAAAAGCACTTTGGGTACGTGCGCTGTGTATTGCTGCGTGTCAGATTTGTTTTATCTACGCCTTGAGCCACCTCAGTTTGGTTGAAAGCGTGGTGCTGTTTGGTACTGGGCCGCTGTTTATCCCGGTTTTGGAAAAACTCATTTTTCGCACTGCTATTGGAGCGATCGCGCTGTGGGGACTCACGTTCACATTTGTTGGTGTGGTATTGCTTGCTGGGGAGTGGGGAGTGCTGACCTTCAAACCGGCGTTATTGGTTGGGTTACTGGCCGGTCTTTTTAATGCGGGCTCGCAGCTCAGTTTGTACCGAGTCAGTCATTCGTCGATGAGCAGTTTGGCGATTAACCTTTGGACCTTCGTATTTGCGGCCTTGCTGGTTGCCCCCTATTTGATTTGGCAAGCGGTCACCTCTGCGCCGCTTGTTTCTCCTCTGACTGGATATTCACTCCATTGGGGCTGGGGCTTACTGGCTTTGTTGATTGTGTTGATGTCACTGCTGATCATTAACACTCAGGTATTTCGAGCCAAGGCGTACCGTTTAGCGGCTTCGGGCTCTCAACTTGCTCCGCTTATTTTCACCAATTTAATCTTTTCCACCCTATGGCAATGGGTCTTTTATGATGAGCATTACCATCTATGGCAGTGGATTGGCCTGTCGATTATCGTTCTCGCTAACGTTATGGTGGTGCTAGTACCTCACTGGCAGAATAAAAAGCCCAAGCTGTTATGGAATAGATAGTACTTCGTAAGCCGAGTGCCACTAGTCAATCGATGATGGCTTGATGCGCAAGCCATAAGGCAGCGCACTGAACACCGATTTGTGACGCGACGGTATTGGAGCCTCGTTCACGCCTTGCCAGTCAAGCAGCATAATAGCCAATACGTTGCGATGTTCACCGTAGGTCAAATCAAAATCACCGCTGACTGAAGCGATCATACCGCGCTCAGCATTGATGGATTGTTGAATCGCGGCGCGCGTTTTATCGACAACAGGATCATCCTCAAGCCCCGCCAGTAAAAAGGCGATGCCCACTTCGGCGATAATGTCCTCTTTGGTACGAGCTAAAATGGTGTCGATGTTCTCGCTTAGATAGTGGTAAATCCACTCATACTGTTTCTCGTCAACCGCGTGCTGATAGTAGTGTGATGCGGCAAAAATGATGTGCGTCATACCGTAGATTTTATTGCCGTATTGTTGATTGGATAAGGCAGCGTCTTCGGCATCTGGGTAGGTGCTTCGAAAGGTCTGTGTAAATGCCTCAACCACATCTTGCTCTTCGAGTTGTTGTAGCCAATAGACTTGATTGGCCAGTTGGGCTGCCCACGCTTTGATCATGTCTGGGTCGGTGACATAGCGTTTGAAATCGTAGCGACGGATCACGTTTCGTAGCGCGTTATCATCCAGATGCTCTAAATGATATTCGTTGGCGCGAGCCAGAGAGCCGAGCAGGTCGACACCCAGGTAAATGTACTCTGGGTAGCGCTTAGTCATTTGATAACGGCGTTGACTGCGCTCATCTGAATCCCCTTCATAGCTGCGATTGCGCTTTTGGGCGTAGGCCATGATTTGCTCTGGAGTGTGTACTTGCGCTGCAAATCGGTTGAGTCGACTCGCCACCCTTGCCATATCGCTCCACACTGCGGCTGCGTATTGGTCATCAAGCGTTTGGCGATACATTCTCAAACCGTAATGGCCCTCTTTAAAGGCTGGCAAAGTGTAAAGTTTACGCTCGTAAGTTTGGCGGATAACCTCTGCCGACTGCTCGTACGTCATCGTCTGAGCGTGAAGCAGCGTACTCAAAGTGGTTATGCACAAAATAAGCAAAGTGGTAGGGAGTCGCATTCATGTGTCCTTACAATCGGATACCGAGACAAAAACGGTGAGCGTGGAGTAAAACAAACATTCTTCAATGTTATGTGAGCGCCCCGTCAAATGAAGGCGAATAATGCGTGAGATGAGGTAAAGCACAAGCGATGGAGAGGAGAGGTTGAGAAAGTCACGTCTTTGTTGTTAATTTAGCTATCATTAAATTAACAAGTGTGAATGAAGCGACTGAAAATATTAACAAAGGTGTGTAACCTTATGGGCAATACTGGTAATAACTAATATTTGCGCCAATAATAAATCACTGATCTTTATGTTTTTTATTTTTATGTGTTTCAAAGCCATAGGAGGCTGAGTGAAATCAAGCTTTGGTAGGCAGTGGCCAGTCTATCTCCTGTTTATGCTGTTGTGTGTTTGCTCCGTGAGTTTGGTGGAGTTCCTAGACCGCAGCCAAAAGAGTTTTCTGCGCGATAGTATGCTAGCGAGAGCGAAAGAAGAGTTATCTATTATTCGTTCAGAGATTGAAGCCTCAATCGTGTCCGATATTTATGTGGCTAACGGCCTCTCTTCTTTGGTTGCGGCTAATCCTGACTTTGACTTTTCTGGTTGGGACTTGATCGCATCGAGCATTATGCGCCGCAGTAACAATGTCATGGTCGTCGCACTGGCACCGGATGATGTTATCCAATACATCTACCCGCTAGATGGTAATGAAAAGGCCGTAGGCTTGGTGTATCAATCGATTCCAGAGCAATGGCGTACCGTACGAAAAGCGCAGCAATTACAAGAAATTTTCATTGCCGGACCCGTCGATCTCGTGCAAGGCGGACAAGGATTGATTGCACGCGTGCCGATTTTTATGGACCCTCCCTACAACAGCAAGTATTGGGGAGTGTGCAGTGTGGTCATGTCACTTGAGTCTCTCTATCAACAAGTCGGGGTGGAAGCCTTTGAATACAAATACCACCTAGCGATGCGAGGGGTAGACTCTTCTGGTGAAGAAGGTGAGATTTTCTACGGCAGCCAAGCGGTATTTGATGACGCATTTTCTGAAGAGATCGTACGCTTCCCCTATGGGAACTGGCAAATTGCTGCGTCAGAGAAAACCGATTTGCTCGCCACTATTGAGTGGTATCGCGTTAACGCCGTGCGCATTTTAGGCTATCCGATGACCATGCTGCTTTTGTTCGCGTTCTCTACTATCTATCGATTGTATGACAATGCACACAAACGCTCCCTGCAAGATGAGCTCACCGGGCTGCCCAATCGTCGCTACTTTATGTACACACTCCAGCAGCAGTTTGAACTGGTCTCAAAAGACGAGAAAAAAGGTGGCTTTGCTCTTTTGAATATCGACCTAGATGGCTTTAAGTTCATTAATGACACCTACGGGCATGCCGCGGGTGATAAGGTGCTGGTGGCGGTGGCTGAGCGTTTGGTTAGCACGTTACGCGCCTCGGACACTGTAGCTCGTGTTGGCGGGGATGAGTTTTTAGCTATGCTGCCTCGCGTCAATCGTGAAGAGGACGTAGACCGCATTCGCACGGAGTTAACTAAAGCGATTGCCCGCAACCCAATCATATATGAGCAACACTTGATCACAATTGAGGTGAGTATCGGCCACGCGATGTACAACGCGAATATGCGCAATATTAACCAGCTGCTCAAGCTCGCGGATAGCAGTATGTATGACATCAAACGCCATCACCGCAAGGGATTCGGCACGTCTTAGAGGTGGATGATGAAGAACTTGACTCAATGGCTAGCGGCGTACGGTGAGAGCCATCAAAACCCGATTAATCAGAAAATTCATAAAGTGGCTGTGCCGGGTATTTTCTTGTCGGTCGTTGGGCTGATTTGGTCACTGCCGAGTTTGGAGTTGTATGGGCTCCGTCTCAATTGGGTTTGGGTGGCCGCACTCCCTGTGATGATGTTCTATTTTCGCTTGTCGCTTAGCGTGTTTATTATGATGCTAGGCTTCCTTCTCGCGTGTATTGCGTTAATTTGGTCTCTGGAGATCATGAGGGCGCCGGTGTTGTTGGTCTCCATAGCACTGTTTGCGGTGCTCTGGATAGCACAATTTATTGGTCATAAGATCGAAGGGAAGAAGCCGTCGTTTTTCGAAGATATCCAATTTCTTCTGATTGGACCGATTTGGGTGTTTCGTAAACGCTAGTCGATGATTCTATCCCTTGTTCTCTGCGCCGCCTAACCGATGTTGGGCGGCGCTTTTTTGATCTCTGGGAAACTCGATGCGTCATGGTTTGCATTTTGCAATGATCAACATTTTCGCAAAACGCAATTATTCTTATTTTGCTTGACGATTATGTGTTCTGTTTGCATGAAACTGATGACGAAGTGAGCGAAGTGATTGATTTTTGGTTAACTTAAAAGTTGGCACGGTTACTGCTTTATTTATAGTGACCCTTATTAAGCCGAGGGTCACCTAGCCAACTGACGTTGTTAGTGAATACGATTTTGTTCACAATCATATATAGCCAATCACACCGATTTGTGATTGGCTTTTTTCTTTCTGTCTCGAATGGGTTTCTTCAACCTCTATTCACCACCTTGGCAATTTTCATAACAGCTTGGTTTCCTCGGACACACGGCACCTCGTGAGCATATCACGCGCGCATCTGACTGAATGCCTCGCTCAATCCAGTTAATGTTGAGTATTTTAGCGATGGTGGTGAATTCCC
>NZ_JCBDGX010000183.1:0-38488 GCF_059834345.1 Vibrio sp. R11-SG3-ISO3-SZ | reverse complement strand
CACTCTCCGCTAGCCATTCGGCTTTAAACAGTTTGTTGAGCTTATCTTGGCTGCGCAGGCTGCGCTCTGTGTTGGCGAGCAAATGCGCAGAGACCTGTTCAACACTTTGACCAAGACGAATCGCGGTGAGGACATGTTGCAAAGGCAGGCGTGTTGCGCTGTGCATCAATACGCCGCCGCACGCCGTAATGGGTAAATGAAGCGATTCGGCGAGCTGCTCACAATGGGCTAAGTAGGCGTGATCGTCTTCTTTAAGATGGCGCTGAACACCAATCCACAAGCGATCAGCATGATGTTGATGGAGCCAGCGTCCCCAGCGGCTATCTTCGCTGTGGTGGGTGGGGAGCCAAAGTACAAAACAGTGGCGAACGGACATCAGATCCCACTCTGATAGTTGATATTGCCCTTTCTCTGAGCGCCGACGCGCATTGGTAATAATCCGGCACAGCTCGGCGTACGCTTCACGGCTAGGGCAGAGTAACACCACGTGGCAATGGGGGTTCAACCAAAATACGCTGCCGACAATCAAATGAATCCCGAGTTGGTGCTGCTTAACGGCACTGTAGGCGCGCACCACGCCCGCGACGGAGCACTCATCGGTAATGGCCAGTGAGTGATAGCGAAGAAAATCCGCCTGTAAGATCAGCTCCTCTGCGTGAGAAGCGCCGGTCAGAAACGAGAAATTGGTTTGGCAGTAAAGCTCAGCGTACGACATGCTTTTCTCTTGGGTTCAGTGCTAACAAAATAGGCCATGCAAAAACCACTGCCGCTGCGGGGTGCGATAGACCCACAACCAGCGCCCAACCTCACTGCGAGCGATGAAGTAATCCCGAGTGATGCTGTCACCATCCCACCATCCGGTTGCAATGCGTTCGGGTCCTTGAATCAAGGTGACGTTCTCTTCCAGTGGCTGAGCGTTGTCGAGTAACACCAAAGGGCGAAACTTCGGCGTAGCCAGAGAGGTTGGAACGGGGCGCTCTGGCTCGCGCAGCGCCAGTGATTTTTCCGGTCTAGGATCGGCGGTGAGGGCGATTTTACGTACCTGCTGCGTGCCCAACTTGGCTTGCAGTAGGCTGATGAGCTCCAACTCGCTCTGTTGGCCCTGCTTTTTGCCAAACAGGTTGGGGCTGGTGGATTCTAATTCGCCGCCGCGTACTAACTCGAGTGTCAGTCCTTGTACTGGCGCGTCGAGTTTCATCGACTCCAACGTCAGCTGGCACAGCGTCATCCAGCGCGTGGCCAGATAATCACCACTGGCGGAGGTAAAGTGAATCTGCGCCTCTTGTCCTTCCCGTTGATGCAGTGTGAGTGTGAGCTCATAGGCCACTTGATTGCGCAGCATAAGGAAGGTTTCCAGTTGATTGAGCAGGCGTTGCAAAGGGCGAGTGAGCCACGCGATGGTCTCAATCTCAAACAGCAGTTCCAGATAACGCTGGAAGGACTCGGGCGGATGGTAGAAATCTACCGGATGCTTAAATTGGCCCATCAAGCGCCCAACATAGTTGACCAAATCAATATCAAAGCGGCGGGCAATATCTTGCATTGGCAATGCCAGCAGTTGTTCGAGTGTGGTTATCCCGACGCGCGCGAGTTTATCCACTTGCGAGGGGGCGAGTTCGGTCGCGTGCAGAGCAAACGGTAAAAGGGCTTGATGGAGTCTCTCTTGACGCTCTTCAATCATGTCTGTACCCGATTTGGCCAATAGCATGGCGCACAGCGGAGAAAACCCCGTGGCGTAGTGATAGTGAAGGCGCATCGGCGCGTTGCAATCGATCTCTTCTGTCTCTTTTCCATCCACCGACCAGCGCGTGAGGTGCTGACTGAGCTGCTGCCAATACTTATCCAACCCCTCGTATAAGGTCAGCATATCGGTAACTTTAAGTAGCAAGCCATTGGGGGGATAGAGCGCAATGTCAGAGGTGACGAAATAGAGCCACTGCGCCAGTTCCAGTAACAACTTATGCTCGACATCGGCATCATAAGGGTGCACTTGCAGAGTCGGGCAAAGCGCACTGGCGCTGCCTAGCCCCATGCCAGGTTGGATCCCTTGAGCATGAGCCGCTGCATTTAACTGCACAACCCTAAAGCGTTGAGGATCGACAATCACCAGCGGATCACCTTGCGGCGTGTGAAACAGCGCGTCCAGTTGCAAGGACGGAAAATGGAGATACAACCAGAGCGTCATCGTTAGCCTTGCTGCCTCAGTGGAAAGGGGAGAACGTCAGCGCTTGATGGCGAGCGAGCCTGCGTCAGTGCTGGCCAAGTGCGGCTCATATCCAGCACAAAACTGGCGTGTGGCCATCCGCCGCGGCGTTTGGTGATGGTGACCTCTAAGCCCAAAGGGTGCGGGCGCAGGGCAAGGCTTAAGCTCACCGGCAGTGATGCCTGGCTGTGCTGCTCGGATTTGAACAAAAAAGACAAACTATCACCGCGTTCACTGGCGACTTGCAAACGCCGAGCTTGGTGCACTTCTAACTCGCTTGACCATAACAGCACATTGCTGCAAGCGCCGCTTTTTAAACATTGTTCAGCGGCCCACAGCGCCTCTTTGTGCTCGCGTGGGTAGAGGAGCAAAATCTTATTCATATCGAACCCTTCGCGGATGAGCTGCTCGGCGCATAGATACCCCGGCGGCTGAATAAAGACCGACAACCGCTCTTGAGTGGTGTTTCTTAGATGGGGAAGCAACAGGCGCAGCTCACCAATAGCAGCGGGCGAGCTCAGCTCCACCACACCTTGCTTCGGGAAGCCGCCGCTGAGTTTTTGATCAAGCAGATCATAGCCAGTGGTGTAGTGGTCTTGCTCTGCTAAGGTTTGATTACCCTGCCAAAGCCATTGTTTTTGCTTAAGATGTTCGATCAGTTCATACATAACTATTTACCTGTATATATATACAGTATAATTGTTTATCAACGATCGACAAGATCCTCGTGGTGTGAGTGAATAAAAAAACGCCTCACACAGAGTGCAAGGCGTTGAGAAGTCGGCGTTTATTGGTGATTATTTTTTCGGTTGCGCGTCAATACACTGACCGTTGACGGCGCGACCTTCTGGTGCCATCAAGTAGAGATACAGGGGCATCAGATCGAGCGGTGTTTTGAGTAAATCGGCATCTTCCGCTGGGTAGGCTTTTGCGCGCATGCCTGTGCGGGTCGCGCCTGGGTTGATGGCATTAACACGAATAGTCGAGTCACTGAGCTCATCCGCCAACACTTGCATCATGCCTTCGGTTGCAAATTTGGACATCGCATACGTGCCCCAGAACGCGCGGCCACTGTGACCCACGGTGGATGAGGTAAAGACAATGCGCGCATCGTCGGATTGACGCAGCAAAGGCAGCAGGGCCTGCGTCATCAAAAAGGGCGCTTTGACGTTGACTTGCATCACGTCGTCATAGGTGTCCTCACCGATTTGATCAAACGGACTGATCACGCCAAGCAAACTGGCGTTGTGCAGCACACCATCAAGACGTCCAAACTGGCTCTCAATCGTATCGGCCATATCCAGATAGTTTTGCTTGCTGGCGCCTTTCATATCTAGAGGAATAATCGCTGGCTGAGGGTAGCCGGCGGCTTCAATTTCGTCGTAGGTGGCTTCGAGTTTTTTGACGGTGCGGCCAAGGAGAATCACCGTTGCGCCATGCTCTGCATAAGAGAGCGCCGCTTGTTTACCAATACCGGCTCCCGCGCCAGTAACCAGAATAACCTTACCTTTCAGGGCATCTGAAGAGACAGCATAATCCACGATGTGCATCCTTATTGTAATCTTCTGCTTTAAGTCTTCGTGACAAGGTGGTTACAATACACCAATTCGCCTAGGAGAGGATATTCACATTGGAATTTTTGTTGGAGTACGGGCTGTTTTTAGCCAAGATTGTGACTGTTGTGGTCGCGATTATTGCGATTTTAGTGATAGCCAAAGCCGCGGGTGGCAAGAGTGGAAGTGCCAAAGGTGAACTGGAGGTGACCAACCTCAGTGAACAGCATAAACACACTGTCGATACCCTCGAACATCATCTGCATGATGATGCGTTTTTGAAAGCGCGCGACAAGGCGGAGAAGAAGAGCCAGAAAGAAGAGACCAAAGCGCGCGAGAAAGCCATTAAACAGGCCAGTAAAGCGGGTGAGTTAGACAGCCAGCGCGAGCCGCATCTTTTTGTGTTGGATTTTAAGGGTAGCATTGATGCGAAAGAGGTGGCTTCACTCCGTGAAGAAGTGACCGCCATTCTTGCCGTGGCCCGTGAGGGAGATGAAGTGCTGCTGCGTCTTGAATCGGGTGGTGGCATGGTGCACGGCTATGGCTTGGCCTCTTCGCAATTGGATCGCATCAAGCACGCGGGCATTCCACTGACCATCGCGGTCGATAAAGTAGCGGCCAGCGGCGGTTATATGATGGCGTGCATTGCGGACAAAATTGTCTCGGCACCGTTTGCGATTGTCGGCTCTATTGGCGTGATTGCCCAGTTGCCAAATTTCAATAAGCTGCTGAAAAAGCACGACATCGACTATGAGCAGCTGACTGCTGGTGAGTACAAACGCACGCTCACTATGTTTGGCGAAAACACCGACAAAGCGCGTGAAAAATTCAAACAAGAGCTTGAAGAGACGCACGATCTCTTTAAAGATTTTATCCGTGAACATCGCCCAGAGTTAGCGTTGGAGAAAGTCGCCACCGGTGAACACTGGTTCGGCACACAAGCGCACAAGCTGGGCTTGGTGGATGAAATCAACACTTCCGATGACCTTATCGCCACCGCCTGCAAGGAAAAAACCGTTTTGGCGATCCATTACACACAAAAGAAAAAGCTGTCATCCAAGCTGGCCGGCATTGCCGGAGAAGCCGCCGATAACGTGCTCATGAAGCTGATGGATCGCGGACAAAGACCGATTGTGTGATAAAGATAGATGCTTTGGTAACACGACGTCTAAAGCCTAACTCCCAAAAGCCCACTTCGGTGGGCTTTTTGCTGTTTGGTATTGGTACGGAGCCAATGTGTACCTCGTTACTGTATGAGGAATAACCGATATTCCTCATAAAATATGCACTTCGCTACACTCGCACGAGCATGCTTATTTGTCTCCGAGGAATTATGAAATTTCGTACCAAACTGATCGTAGCAGGATCAGCGATATGTTTAGTGTCGTTGAGTCTATTATCGACCCTTAACTACCGTGCATTGAGTAAAGAAGTGGAGAGTTCT
Source organism: Vibrio sp. R11-SG3-ISO3-SZ (assembly GCF_059834345.1). Classification (NCBI taxonomy): domain Bacteria; kingdom Pseudomonadati; phylum Pseudomonadota; class Gammaproteobacteria; order Vibrionales; family Vibrionaceae; genus Vibrio; species Vibrio sp. R11-SG3-ISO3-SZ. Next base: position 33,288 of record NZ_JCBDGX010000183.1, on the reverse strand, counting down.
ATCTCAACAATGATTGACCTCTCGATGAAACAGGTAGCTGATAATTTGTCGGAAACCATGAAGGCCAAATATGACTTTGCTGATTACCTATCGGAGTTGACGGCGAACGCACCTCAAGAGAGTGTTCATACTATTTTCAATCAATCGGCACTGAATCATGTCTTTGTTACCGCCGGAGTCGGATATGAAGATGATGGCCGAATTGTGCACAATGATGCCAGTTGGACGCCACCGAGTGACTGGGATTCTCGCACTCGCCCTTGGTATGTGGACGCAAAGCGCGTGGGTCAACGAGTGGTGACAGAGCCGTATGTGGATGAAGGCACAGGCGCGGTATTGATCTCTGTGTCACAACCGATTTACCAGAGTGGTCAGCTTGAGGCAGTAAGCTTTTTTGATGTTGACCTTTCTGTGTTGTCAGCCACTGTCAATGAGGCTGACGTGCCACACAGCATGCTATTCATTGTTCATGAAAATGGCACCATCATTGGTCACCCAAACGCGCAATTTAATGGTCAGCCTCTGACTCGTTTCATTGCAAATGGTGCGATTAGCAATGATGTTAAGATCTTGCCTGTTAATGGGCGAGATTACTATGTCACCTACCAGCCAGTGCCTGATACACGCTGGTTTGTCGGCATCCTCGTCGATTTTGAGCAGACACATCTTCCTTTGCAGAACATGAGCACAAGCTCGATGATCATTGCCACTCTCTTGATGTTCCTCAGTTTAGCGGTTTTCTTGGCGATCATCGCTTGGCTAACCCGCCCATTGCGTCAACTGAGTGCAGCGATGGACAACGTTGCAAGTGGCGATGGTGACTTGACCAAGCGTCTTGATACCAATACCGATGAAGAATTTAGCCAGCTAGCGAAAAGCTTCAACAACTTTGTGGCGACGATTCAAGCGCTGATTAAAGACAGCCAACGCACAGCGCACGATGTCACTCATGTGGCGGAATCGACCAATATCGCGGCGAACGATTCACGAATCCTACTGGACACTCAAGTACAAGAAGTGGAGCAGTTGGCGACTGCGATGAATGAGATGTCGACGACCTGTGCGTTGGTGGCAGAGAATGCACAGAGCGCCGCGCACGCTGCGCAATCGGCGGATCACGCTGCAGAAGAGGGCACCAGCATCGTCTCGCTGACGTCTGATTCTATCCAAACGCTGGCGCAGCAGATGGAGCGCGCGTCGAAAAGTGTCCGTGAACTGGAAGCCTCAACCGACAGCATTGAATCTATCGTCAGCGTAATAAATGGCATTGCTGACCAAACCAACCTGCTTGCATTGAACGCGGCGATTGAAGCGGCGCGTGCGGGCGATTCAGGACGCGGTTTTGCAGTAGTAGCGGATGAAGTTCGCACCTTAGCGCAGCGCACGACGGAATCGACCACCGAGATTCGCGCTATGATTGAACGCTTACAAGCGGGCGCGAACACGACGGCTTCGGCGATGACTCAGAGCTACGATCTGGCGATGGAGACGGTAGAGCACGCGCACAGTGCCAATGAGTCACTGCATCGCATTAAAGATGCGGTGTCGCAAATCACCGAAATGAATATCCAAATTGCCTCCGCGGCGGAAGAGCAAAGCTTGGTGGCTGAAGAGATCAACAGCAATACGGTGAACATCAAAGATCTGTCGAGCCAAGTAGCAGAACGTACGTTGGAAACGTCTAACTTAGTCGAGCAACAGACGCGCCTTGTCGAAGAGCAATCATCAGCACTCAACAAGTTTATTGTTTAGTCGAAATGGCCCCAGCTTAATGCTGGGGCTTTTTTTGAGCGGTGAGCGTGCGTTAACTGGCTTTTAGAGTACGTATGAAGGGTACGCCATCGTTATCATGATGAACCGTGGCATCCACATTGTAGATGGACTTCACCAGCTCTGTGGTCAAAATGGCATTGGGCGCGCCGCTGGCGACCAATTGCCCCTGTTTGATGACCAGAAGATGGTCGGCGTATTGCGCCGCCAAATTAAGATCGTGCAGCACCATAATGCTGACAAACTGCTGCTCGCGTGTCTGTTTCACTAAGTGATCAAGCAAGACATGCTGGTGGTGAAGATCCAATGCGCTAACGGGCTCATCAAGTAACATGATCTGCGGGTTGCGCATGATAGCTTGGGCGAACAAAATCATCTGCCGTTGACCGCCACTGAGTGAGCTAACGTTACGATTCGCCAAATGGGCCATGCCAATACTGTTGAGAATGTGCAGCCCTTGCTTGAGTAAATCATCATCAATGCGCAAGCTCAAACTATCGAGCCTGCCCATCAGTACCACTTCTATCACACTCAAACTCACTTCAAGGTGAATGTCTTGCGGCATGTAGCCAAAGCGAGCACGCCAGCGAGCGAGAGCTTTCGGGTTGAGCGTGGTCTCTTGATGACGAATGGCACCTTGAGAGAGGTCAATATCGCCAAACAGCGCTTTCAAGAGTGTGCTCTTTCCGGCGCCGTTGGGACCCAGTACCGCAGTGACTTGGCCGGGATTGAGCTCAAAGCTGATGTTATCCGCTAGCGTGAGATTATCGATATGAATGTGAATATGATCCGCAACCAGCACCATTAACCTCGCTTCGCCAAGATAAGCCAGAAGAAGAAAGGCACGCCAATAATGGCGGTGACTATGCCAATGGGAAATAGCGCGCCTGGCACGATGATTTTAGATAGCACAGAGGCGCCTGAGAGCAAAAATGCCCCAACCAAAAACGACATCGGCAAAAAGAATCGCTGATCTTCACCCACCATGGATTTCGCCATATTGGGGGCGACAATGCCGACAAATCCGATGATCCCAACAAAACTGGTCACGGTTGCGGTGATCACCGCGACGATAAACAGAGTTTTTAATCGCAGCCGTTTGATGTTAACGCCAACGCTTTTTGCCCGCTCTTCCCCAAGGCGCAGCGCGGTGAGTTGCCACGCATCTTTCATCAGCAACACGCCGCCCAATAAGACCACCGCCGCAGTAATGGCTAGGTTATTCCACGTTGCTTTCGACAGGCTACCAAAGAGCCAAAATAGAATCTGCTGACTGAGTTCAGGGGAGGAGACAAACTGCACCAACGAGAGCAGCGATTGAAACAGAAACAGCAGCGCAATGCCGGCAAGAATCAGCTGGCCAGAGCTAATATGACGCACCGATGCGAGAGAGAACAAAAAGCACGCCGACAGCATACAACACAAAAACGCGCCGAGTGGCACCGCATAGTTGCTGCTGATCCCCCAAGATCCCATGTACAGAGTGATAGCCGCGCCAAAACCAGCGGCGGCGGCCATGCCTAAGGTGTAGGGGCTTGCCATGGTGTTGTTCAGTAACGTCTGCATTTCTGCACCGCCAACGCCAAGTGCGCCGCCAACGACGATCGCCATCAAAGCGATGGGCAAGCGCAGGTTGGTGACAATGATTTGCGTGGATGCATCGACTTGATACGGCAAGCCAATCCATTCCAATAATGAGTAGAGGACTTTGGATGCATTGAGCATCGAAGGCCCGGTCATGATGTCAAAAACAAACGTCATCACAATCAGACAAGCAAAGGCGATAATGACGCCTACGCGTTGCTTCTCGTTGCGGCGCTGCTGCTTGATTAACTGTTCTAAGGCGACAGATTCCACGTCATCTTACCTGTACAAAAGGGCGTATTCGCATAAATAAAGGTGGTGATATTACCATTAATGATAGTTAGTTGCATTATCATTAATAAAGGGATTAATATGTCGCAAAACAACAAGGAATTGACCCAATGATTAAACAGTTAATGATGTTTGCCGCACTCTGTTTTAGCGGTTTCACTTTTGCCCAAACCACCACAGTAACTGACGTTCTAGGACGTGAGGTGACCTTTGATGCACCGGCGCAACGAGCCGTCGTAGGATTTTACCCTGAAGATTATATGGCAATAGGCACGGAAGCGGCGTATGACCGTGTGGTTGGCATGTCTAAATACATTTGGCAAGCACGTTCGGCGAGCTGGGCGAAGTATGTCAAGCACCGCCCCTCTCTTGATGAGATCCCCGAAATCGGACGTGTAGACACCAACACCTTCTCGGTAGAAAAAGTGATCGGCTTGAATCCCGACGTCGTGCTACTGGCGGATTGGCAATTTAAGGCACTTGAATCGGATGTTGAGCGTATGCAAAGTGCCGGGATCGCAGTGGTCGTTGTGGATTACAACGCCCAAACGGTGGAGCGCCATGTGCAAAGCACTAAGCTGATTGGGGTCATCACTGGTCAGCAAGCGCGCGCACAAACCATTGCTGATGAGTACCAGAAAAACGTAGAGATGATCAGCGAGCGTCTCGCGAAAGCCAACCTGCCTAAGCCGCGTGTCTACACCGAATATGGTGCGGCGGGCGTGAGTGAAACTGGCTACACCTTTGGCAAAAACATGTGGGGTGCGATTGCGACCATGGCGGGCGGTGACAATATCTCCGCTCCATACGTCGAGTGGTGGGGCAAACTCAACCCAGAGCAAATCCTCGCTGCGAATCCAGAAGTGATTGTGATGACAGGCTATGAATCAGGCAGCGCCGATGACTCTATGGTCATGGGGCAAGGTGTGGATGAAGCGCTAGCGAAGCAGCGTTTAGCCGGATTTCAGCAGCGCGTCGGTTGGTCAACCCTATCTGCGGTGCAAAACCAGCGTATGTTTGCGGCGTATCACGGTGCATGCCGTACGATTCTTGATGGCGCGATGATTCAGTTCTACGCGAAAATTCTTTACCCATCCCTGTTCAGTGATTTAGACCCTGCTGGTCAATACCAGGCGTTTTATGAAAAATACCTGCCGATTAGCCCAACCGGCACCTTTATGACTGAGTTATAAGAGCTCAGCTGTTAGGCTGGTTACGCTCTTTTGGGCAAGTTGAATAAGCGTGCTGCCCTCAACGAAAGCCGAAGTGAACCGTATGTCGGGTCACTTCGGCTTTTCTGTCATTACTGAGCCTAGAGAGCGTCAATTTTCTTCTTTTCTGACAGAGTTGATTTGTCTGGTATCTCCCGAACTCGTGTCATACTCTTCCTACAAAATTTAAAATTATCTATATTTAACAATTAGTTAAAATCAAGGTGCCAAACGTGCTCGTTTGACTTTGCTTCCTATATCCCTAGTCTTGCCGATCAGTAGAGTAGGAAAGACTTATGATGCCACGTTTTCAAACACGATTTCACATGCCGCGCCTGCGCGTGATGGTGCTGTGCGCGCTCTGCCTGCTTGGTTTAGGTACAGGTGAGGTGAATGCGACCAAAACTGCGCCAGTAGCGCCGACCAGCGAGCCACAAAGGGCGACGTTGGTGTTTGGTATCGTGTCAAAAGAGGGAGCGATGGGTACCCACCGCGATGGCATCAATGCATTTGACGCCATCAATCAAGACTATCTGGTCAACATTGCCAACGCGCTGAAGTTGAAGGTAGAACTGAAAGGCTACCCGACGGTGTCTGCACTGCTGGATGCGATTGAGCGTGATGAAGTGGTCGGGGCGGTGGGCTTTAGCCACACCGAGGAGCGAGCCAAGCGATTTATCTTCTCTAAACCTTTTTTCACTAGCAGTGTGGCGGTGTGGTACGCCGATCGTCACCTCGCCAAACATGCGCCTGAATCTCTTGCTTGGTCATGCATTCGCGGCACTTCCCATTGCGAACAGCTCAAATCGGCGGGCATTGATAACATTCACTATGCCCGCGATCTTGATGATGCCAAGCAAGCGATGGAGTTGGGGTTGAGTGATGCGCTTATCTCCAGTTTCGTGGTCTTAAACACCTTTCTTGATGGCCATGACATCGTCAAAGGTACATTGGCGACGCCAGAGTGGGTCAAGAGCGAGAAAGTGCGCTTGATCACCACCGCCAAATATCAAAGCCTTGTCGATCGCGTCAATCAGGTGCTGAATTTAGAAGAGCAGGGAGATAACGTTCGCTCGATAGTCTCCGACAACCCTTATCACTCGGTTGAACTCAAACTGAACGATTTTCACCGTACCCATAGCGCCGAACAGCCGATCACTTATAGCGCCGCGACCACCGCCTATCCGTTTCTGTTTCGTGGTGAAGACGGCAAGCTTGATGGCTTTTTGCATGATTTCTTCCAACTGCTTCGCTCGCGGACAGGGCTCGAGTTTACCCATGTAGAGCCTGATCATCTCGATGAAGGGAGCCTGTCAGGCTATAACGCCGATTTGGTCCCCGTGGCGTATACCGATGAAAAACCGATGGCGAAGTGGCAACTGACTGAGCCCTTTTTGTCCCTCAACTATGTTGCCGTGACCCGTGAAGGTGACGTGCCTCAACATCAGGGGCATGACATTGTCGGCGTTTTGACCAGCAGTGAGCACCAAGGATTTGTCCATCTTACCGGGTGGCGAGATCGCCAGATCAAACAATACGACACCCTGAAAACGCTGATTGCAGATTTGAAATCTCAAGCGATTGATTTTGCTTATATCCCTAAAGATATCGCGCACAGTTTGGTGGTACGAAGCGATGTCGGCGGGCTCGAAATCAACGAGCGTGAGCCTCTAAAAGTGCACCTCGCGTTTGCGGTGAAAAACTCCCCGCAGTTGAAGCGATTGCTCGACAGTGTATTTAGCACCATTGACGTTAACGAGATGGCGAAGCTGATGCGAGGCTATCGCCAAATCAACTTCATCTACGGCTATGACGACAAGCAAGTGGTGCAGGTTGCTGGCGCTGTGCTGACATTGGTGTTGCTGGCGGCGCTGCTGACCTACTTTATTATCTCTAACCTCAGGCTCAAAGTGGGCTTGGCTGAGGCAAGTGCAAATCAAGAAGAGAACGAAAAAGAGTGGTTGAAGACCATTATTTCAGAGCTCGACAGTTGGGTATTTATTCATGACAGCCGCAACCAGATGGTGCTGAGTAACTGCGAGCACGTTCAACGTGGCGATTGCAACGGGTGCACCGTGGCCAGTCGTAGCGCGCAGTCGCCTTTGGTCGATAATGCGCAAGAAGTGGAGCGGGTATTGGCGGGTGAACTGATCGCAGATTATCACCAAACTCAAGATTGCCGTCTGTCGGTGTCGCACATTTTCCGCCAACGTAAAATGATCACGTCTCCGAGCTCAAACAATCGCTTTGTGTTGACGGTGCTCAACGACATCACCGAGCACAAAGCGAAAGAAGCCGAGCTTCTCAAAGCGAAGCAATATGCGCAGGAAGCGGTCGTCTCTCGTGAGCGCTTTTTGGCAACCATGAGCCATGAGCTGCGCACTCCCATAGCGGCAGCGCAAGGGCTATTGGAGCTGATGCAAACCAAGCCGTTGCATGCTGATGTGTCTGAACTGGTGGAACAAGCCAAACAATCGACCCGTCACCTCAATCAGCTGGTGGATGAAGTGCTCGATTTTTCCAAATTGCACGCCAATCAGTTGCGTGTGAATCCGGTTGAGACCGATCTGCTTCAGGTGGTGGGGGAGACGGTTCGTTCCTTTGAAAGTGCAGCGCAGAGCAAAGGGCTGGAGTGTCGCGTGGCATTTTTACCCTTTGCCCAGCGTTATGGCGTGATTGATGATGTGCGAGTGGTGCAAATCATCAACAACTTGATGTCTAACGCGATTAAGTTCACCCAGACGGGCTTCATTAAAATTGATGCATCCGCCACTGATCGGGCACTCAACGTGACGGTCTCTGATAGCGGCATCGGAATGACGCGCGGCCAAATAGAAAAGATTTTTCAGCCGTTTACCCAAGCCGACGATGGCGTGACGCGCCAATTTGGCGGCACCGGTTTAGGGCTGAGCATTGTTGATAAGCTGGTGGCCTGCATGGGTGGGTCATTAAATATCGAAAGCATCGTCAATGTTGGCAGTGTGTTTCGCTTACAGCTGCCACTCAAACCCAGTGCTCGCTTAGATCCGATATTGAGCGATGTGAGCTACAACGAATCAGGTTTACCTGTAGAAATGACACAGTGGTTTCGCGCCTGGGGGCTGAAAGCCTGTGAGAGTCAAGCGGATGTGATGATGCTTGAAAACCATCATCTTCAGATTCGAGGTTTGAGTGATGACGTACATGAGATGCCGAGTCAGCACTATCGCTACCCTCATCTGGTGCTTAAAGCCTTGACGGAGCGCACGCGTCAGACATCGACCTCCACTTCAGCGGCTAAGGATGCGCCTGCAAGTCCCGCGCTGAGCGGATGTGTCTTGGTAGCGGAAGATAACCTCATCAATCAAAACATCATCGCGATGCAACTGGCTGAGTTGGGCGTTGACGCCAAGATAGTCGATAACGGCGAACAAGCGTTGGCTTATCTTGCTCAGCACCAGGATATCGATGTGCTGCTGACTGACTTTCATATGCCCATCATGGACGGTTTTGCCTTGACGCGTCACATTCGTCAAGACTCGACACTGAGTGCGTTACCCGTGATTGGCCTCACCGCAGAAGATTCGCGAGTGGCGACGGAGCTTGCCAGCCAAAGCGGCTTGGACCATGTCCTTTGCAAGCCTTATTCAATGGCGCAATTACGCGCTCTGCTTGGCTTGTATCTGCCCGAAGAGGCGAACGAAACCCGCGCCATGCCTGCTTGGCTCGCTCAGTTAAGCGAGAGCGAACAAGCCGAATTTTCGGCGCTGTTTGTGCAGTCGATGAATCAAGATTTAAAGGTGCTGCGAGACAGTGATGATATCGATGTGCTTCGTAAGGCGATACACAGCATTAAAGGCGGCTTGGCAGCCGTTGGGCTCATGTCACTGGTGACTCAGTGTCAACACATAGAGCACTCTTCTGCTCACTCATTCTCTCAGGGAGTCGCGTCATTGATTGATAGTCTGACGCAAGAGGTAGCCGCGGTAGACCGCTGGAGAACCCAATCATGACACACACAGTGATGTTATTAGACGACCACCCCTTACAGCTAAAAATGCTGGACAGAGCGCTACGCCAACTCGGGGTGAGTGATATTCACAGTTTTACCTCGGTAGATGCGGCGATGGCATCAGTGAGTGAACGGGATTACCAGTTGATCTTGTGTGATTTGAGCATGCCCGGTCGAGATGGTATCGACATGCTTGAAGCGCTCAATGAGGTCGGTTTTTCTGGACATGTCGCCATTCTCAGTGGGCTAGATCAACCTGTGCTCTCTACCGTGAAAGCCATGTGTCAGGGTTACAGTTTTGACCTTATTGCCCAGATCAGTAAGCCTTTTGTTGAGGCCGAATTAAGCGCTCTATTTTCCTACATCAAACCGACCCCGCGCACATTCGTTCAACGCGCGCTAACGCTAACGGATGCGGAGTTTTTGCTCGCATTGGCTGCGGGGGACATTTGCAATTTTTATCAGCCTCAAGTGGATTTCAATACTGGTGAGGTAGTGGGCGTTGAAGCGCTGGCGAGATGGCAACACCCAGAGCATGGCACGCTCTTCCCCGATACCTTTCTTCCTATGGTGGAGCGATGCCAGTTGTCGAACGAGCTGTTTGATACCGTATTGCTCAACGCGCTCATGGATATGCAGCAGGGTTTGCTGCCCGCCAAAGTCTCCGTGAACGCCGATCAAGCGAATCTGGAGAACCCCAATTTTGCCGATCATGTGCTGACGCTGTGTCGTCAGCACCGAGTGGATCCGCAGCGTCTGACGATAGAAATCACCGAAGAGTACTCGTACCAGAAAAATCGTGCGCTATACAAAAATTTAGCCAAGCTGCGCGTCAATCACATCAATGTCGCGATTGATGATTTTGGTACAGGCTACTCCTCGTTGGAGAACTTGTATGCCTTCCCATTTAACGAAATCAAGATAGACCGCACCTTTGTGCTTGGTCTTGAGAACGACACCAAAAAGCAGCGCATCGTGACGTTTATCAGCCAACTTGCGCAATCTTTCAACATTCATGTTGTGGCAGAAGGTGTGGAGACGAAGCAATCGTGGGATGTATTGCGCGGGTTGAGTGTGCATACCTGCCAAGGCTACTTGGTCAGTAAACCTGTTCCTTTGGCAGAGCTGCCGCTTTGCCAACCTAATTTAGTAGAGAGCTTATTATGAGTAAATGTCGCTGTTTAGTGTTTGATGACCATCCACTGGTGGGAGTGGCGATTCGCGCCACCATCTCAACCTTACCCTTTATTGACAGTGTCTCTGTGGCCAACAACGCCAAGAGCGCGCTCAATACTATTAAGTCAGGGGCGGTGGACTTGCTTATCTTGGACATCAATCTCACTGATGTCGATGGATACGATTTCTACCGCCGCATTAAGTCTCATGGCTATCACGGTAAGGTCTTGTTCTATTCGGCGGAAGAGAGCGCGCTGTTTAGCGAATTGGCGTTTAAAGCAGGCGCTGACGGTTATGTGTGTAAGTCGGAGCAGCAAGAGATCTTGCGTGATGCAGTAGAAGGGATCTTCAACGGCTATACCTTCTTCAAGTTCAAATCAACTCCGAGCCCTGAGCGCGAGAAAGTGGATCTCTCTAATCGTGAAGCCGTCGTGATGAACCATTTACTGCGCGGAAAAACCAACAAGGAGATCGCGCATATTCTGTCGATCAGCGACAAAACCGTGAGCACCTATAAGAAGCGTCTTTTAGACAAATATGGTGTGGGCAACTTAATGGAGCTCAACAAGGTTGCGGCATTATGATTAGCAAAAAAGTGAGTCGTGTCAGCGTGCTGACGAAGTCTTGCGCGTTGGCGTTTATCACCTATGTCTTGCTGTTTTTTGCCTACTCCTATGTGCAAGTCAGCACGAAAAAAAACGACTTCAAGCTGCTGACGGAAAGCATCGATACTCAAAAGCAGCGCCTGATTTACACCTCTTTGTTTGTGAATACGGTTTTTCATATTGATGAGGCGGTGTTGGAGGAGACGTACAACAATATCGGTCAATATGGCATTAAGACCTACGTTTACCCACTGACCGGAGAGTCGCACCAGCTAAATCGCGATGAGAAAGTGGTGTTGTCCTCACTGATTTATGCCTTTGGCAATATGAATGCGTTTTTACTCGATGATCGCTCTGCGACCTACTACCAATCGTTTCAAGGGCAGGGAAAGTTCATCTTTTTCAGCGATATGGGGCAAATTGACTTGGGTACACGCGCCATCCACGATCAGCGCTGCGAACGCTTTCGAATTTGTTCTCGATTTTCCACCGCAGAGGCGCTTTCAGATCGCTTAGTAGTATCAAAAATCTACCAGGATATGATTTCAGGCGAACCGACAATAACGCTGTCGAGCCCCGTGTTGCATCGTGGTGAAGTGATGGGTGATGTGAGCGTAGATATGTACGCGTTTGGTTCAAAATTTGGTGAAGAAGCGACGTACAGCTCAGGCAATGTGGGCGAGCTTAATTATGTGCAAATCAGTTACCCGGACTACCCGTTGGCAGAGCTGGGCTTTCGCTCGCACTATGTGATTGATAACAAATCGGTGCTCAGTTTCAATTATCCGGTCAGCAAGTTGTTGCTTGATACGTTACCCGCCTTTTTCTTGCTTTGGTGTGTCTCGCTACTTGGGGTGAATCACTACGCCAAACTGCGTGAGGCGAAAGCCAATATCGCCAAAGTGTACGAAGAGTCACACCGTGATGAGATGACAGGGCTGTATAACCGCAAGGTATTCAATACTCGCAAGTTTATAGAAAAAACACACAGTGAAACTCTGGCTATCTTGGCCGTGGATGGCAACAAACTCAAAACCATCAATGACGAATATGGACACCATACCGGCGATGAAGCGATTAAACACATTGCCAACGCGATGAAGCGTGTTTTCCGCGACTCCGACTATCTTGTTCGCTCGGGCGGTGATGAGTTTCTCGCCATCTTGCCGGGGTGTACTCCACCTCGTGTGTTAGAGCTCAAAGAGAAGTTGCAACAGCAGGTATCGGCTCAGCTGTTAAGACCGATGAACATCGCGGTGACCGTGAGCGTGGGTGTGGCGTTTAAACGGCCAGATGATGAGCTAGACCATGCGCTGATCATGGCGGATGAAAATCTCTATCAAGACAAAGGCAAGCGGGGGGGTAAGTAAGAGGTGATGCAGCAAATCCAGCCTAACGATCACACGGCGTGGCTAGATGCCTTTGAGCCAAGCACAAGGCCGATGATGGCGCAGTGCTATATCGATGTGATGCAAGAAGACGCCACCGGTTTAACGCAAGCGCTTGAACGGGAGGATGTCGCGGCTGTTCGCGCTTTGCTGCATAAGATCAAGGGCGGCGCGGCGATGGTGGGTCACCACTTATTGGCGAGTGAGGCGCATCACTTATTGCAAGCCAGTTCTCTACCGGCGCAGGGTGAGCCGGCGCTTATCCTATTTTCACGAAACCTAAGCCAAAGCATTGAGCATGTCGTGAACTGGCAATCGATGCCGACATCGGAGGATGCAGGGCCATGAATGGGATCAATGTTAGCCAGCTTAAAGTATTGGTCGCGGATGACTCGCGTTTAGTGTGCAACTCTATCTTGTTGATCCTAAGAGAGATTGGCTTTGATAGCAGCAACGTTGTTTGTGCCTATCGGCCAAATGAGGTGATTAATCACTGCAAGCAGATTGCGTTCGACATCGTGATTTGTGATGTGAACTTCAATAGCCAGATCAACGGCTACCAACTGCTCGAAGAGTTGCATCACTTACAACTGCTCAAAAGCGATCTCTTTTTCGCCTTTTTAACCGGTGAAAACCAACCGCAAATCGTGCGTACCATCATTGACTGTAACCCGGATGATTATTGGCTTAAGCCCTTCAATAAGCCCTTTCTCTCTGCGCGTCTTTACAGTGGTCTCAAGCGGAAAAAGGCACTGGCGAGTGTCTATGCCGCTATTTATGCCAAGCAATACCAACAGGCGCTAGAGGTATGTGATGAGCTGCACCCGTTTCACCCGCAGTATGGGCGTCATCTTGGCCACCTGAAAGCCCAATGCTATGCCCAGTTAGGTCAATATGAGGATGCGGCCCAGCAGTATCGCGCGCTGCTCGATGAATATGATTGCGACAGCGTGAAAACCGCATTGAGTAAAGTGCTGATTGAACAAGAAGAGATTGATATGGCAAGGGATGTGCTTAGTACCTTGTCGAATCAAGATAATAATCCCTACTACCATGATGGGATGGCCGCGGTGTGTGTGCGTAACGACAACATAGAGGGGGCGATAGGACATTTAAAATTGGCCACCAACCTGCTTGAGGCAGGGACAGAGCGCGAGTTGATTCTCTCCAATCTGTCGCTAGCGATTGCTCATTATGACGACGCGTTTTATTACATTAAGCGCTACAGCGAAAAGAACGAAAATACCTACCGGCAAAGTGAATACATCACGCTCAACACGGTCCGCAGTTTTCTCTATCGAGCCGTTGATGAGGATAAGCCCGCCGTGTTTGAAGCTCAGCGCTACCTCATCAATGGTAAGTTGGATGAGCTTGAAAAGTGTCGTCATCTTGATGTGCAAGTGACGTTGCTGCATGTACACATTCATTGGTTGTCGCAAGATATGCGCAGCGCCGTGTCGCTCATCTCTGAGCTCACCGTTGATGAGCCACTGCATTTCTATGATTATTTTCATTGGCTCTATCTACTGGAGCACCTGTCGCTGTTTAACGACATTCCCGTGCTCTTGCAGCAGGCCAAAATGGCGATTCGAGACGAGCAAATTGCCCATATTAAGAAGAGCCAGCACGTCATGTGGGCAAATTTTGAAAGCCGCTTCAAAGATAAGCAGCGCCAAATTCAGCGAGTGAAAAGCATTATGGCGCAATGGAACGAACGCGACGAAAAAGAAGGCGAGAAATACTTAGAGCAATACGCGACGCTCAAAGCCCTGATGCCGAACTCCTACAAAGTGAGCTTGGCAATCATCAAGCTACTGGCTAATAACCGCATTCGAATTCGCAACTACCGAGAGGTATTTAACTTGTTGGCGGATTGCCATCGAGTAGTCCATGCGCAAATGTCGGCACAAGAGCGCAACAACAGCAATTACAAAAAGCTCTATGCGATGGCGAAAGACAATGTGATGGAGTATGCCTAAGCCACCGGAGTGACTTAGGCAGGATATTAAGCTTTGATACGAATGATCGGATGATATAGGTTAGAAGCCGCGCATTTGGATACGACGCAGGAACTCCGTCATCAGGCGGTCATAGAGAAGATCGCCAAGGAAAGCGTCTTCAACATGATGGTCAATACTCGGGTTGTCATTGACTTCAATCACGTAGACTTGACCGTCGATCTCTTTCAAGTCGACACCATATAAACCATGACCAATCAGATTCGCTGCTTTGACCGCCACATCGACGACATTCTTTGGCACTTGCTTAAGATCGAGCGTCTCAAAACTACCAGATGAAACACGGCCACTGTTGTGGTGTTGGTAGATTTGCCAGTGACCACGACTCATCATGTATTTACAGGCAAAAATCGCTTGGTGGTTCAAAACACCAATTCGCCAGTCAAAGTCGGTCGGCATAAAGGCTTGAGCCAAAATCAATGCGCTTTTCTCAAACAGCGCCGCCGCTTCGCGCTCAAGCTCCTCTTGGTTTTTAACTTTCACCACACCGCGAGAGAAGGCGCCATCTGGAATCTTAAGCACCATAGGAAAGCTCAACTCGCTCAGCAAATCGTCTTGCCAGTCTGGGTCAAAGCGATTCAAAATCACGCTTGCAGGCGCAGGGACTTTGTTGTTTTTCAACAACTCAGTCAAAAACACCTTGTTGGTACACTTCATGATGGACTCAGAGTCATCCATCACCACTAGGCCGAGCTTCTCGGCGGTCTTGGCAAAGCGGTAGGTGAAGTTGCTGATGTTGGTGGTCGCGCGAATAAACAAGCCATCAAATTCGCCAAGACGCGAAATGTCGTCTTTGCCAATCGTCTCTAGGTTCATCCCCAAGCGATCCGCTGCACGCTTAAAACGCTTCAATGCAGAGGCATCCGATGGCGGCATTTTTTCCTCTTCATCGACCAGCATTGCCAGATCATAGCGGTATTTTTTCACCTGCTTGGGTTTGCGCCAAACTTTGTCTGAGAATAGCTCAAGCGACTCGATAAAGAAGTTTTCTTCTTGATCTTCTAGCTCTTGGAACGGGAAAGCCGCCACTGATTCGATTTGCCACTGCGTTTGATGTTTGGTCATCTTGAGCTCGATGATCGGAATCATAAACTGCTCAAAAAGCTGACGGGCAAGTTTTTCAAGCCCTGCTTGTTGCGTACGGCCAAAATAGATCTTGCAAGACAAGGTCGTTAAGTCACTCGGCAGTTTACTCAGCTTGAGGAAATTAGATGACATCAACAGGGGTTGAGAAATATCATTGATAGCAGTGACCGTCGGGATCACTCGGTGACGACGGGCCTCGGCCATCAGCGAACAGTAGTAACCACTGCTCATGTAGCTGTAATCGCGACATAGGTTGACCACTTGAACATTACGTTGGGTGGTTTGCCAATCTCTGTCGAGGTATTGCGCCACGCTCACCACTTGTTCTGACGGGAAATATTGCTGCCAATCACTGGTTTGGTCGGCGACAATTAATAAGTTTGCCATCTATCTTGTTCCTTAATAATAACGCTATGATGGGTAAACACTAGCATAAGCTTTTTTGAAGGTATCACATGAATTTTCGCCAATCGAAAATCACAGATCTCAGTGCGTTAAATCAGTTGGAAAAGTCACTTTTCTCCAGTGATAGGATCTCACCACGGCAGATGAAAAGGTTCATCCAATCTGAACATTCTTCTTTGTTCGTAGCACAGTGCGATGAGCAGGTGGTTGGCTATGCATTAGTTTTGTTTCACCAAGGAACACAACTGTCGAGACTCTATTCCATCGCGGTGATGCCACAGTACCGGGGACGAAATATTGCACAATCGTTGATCGAAATGTGTGAGCGCGCTGCCGTCGAAAAAGGCTTCACAACAATACGACTAGAAGTGCGCGAAGACAATATAGGCGCGATAAATTTATACAAGAAATTGGGCTATAAAACCCTCAAGCTGCTGATCCATTACTACGACGATTTGTGTGATGGGCTAAAAATGCAAAAACGCTTAAGTCATTACGGACCTAAGACCTTGTTAAATATGCCACTTTATGTGCAAACCACGCCATTTACTTGTGGCGCGGCGTCGCTGCTAATGGCTTTTGCGCATTTCGATAAATCACAACCTCTGACACGCAGTGCCGAGTTGCAATTGTGGCGCGAGGCGACGACGATTTTCATGGCGTCAGGCCACGGTGGGTGCAGTGGTCATGGGTTGGCACTGGCAGCGGCACGACGCGGGTATCATGTCGAGCTGTGGAGCCAATCCCAGTCAACGCCATTTATCGACAGTGTGCGTGATGACAACAAGAAGCAAGTGATTGAAATTGTTCATCAGGATTTTTGCCAACAGTTGGCGGAGCAGGACGTGGATATCATCGACTCTCCACCGTCACAGAGTCAGTTGGAGCGCTGGGTGGAAGAAGGGGCTAGTATTTTGCTGTTAATCAGCACCTATCGTTTTAATGGCAGCAAAGAGCCGCACTGGGTGGTACTGAGTGGGATGAGCGAGCAGTTCTTTTTCATTCATGATCCGCACGCTGAATCTGAGCTGGATGCCGTTGGCTCGGCGCACGTGACGGTCAGCAAAGCGGCGCTGTCGCAGATCATCGGTTTTGGCAAGCAGCGTCATACCGCTTGTGTGGTGATTCGCCCTGCGCACTCTGAATCCAGCGCAGTGGCGTCACAGAGCTAGTTGACCGAATAACGCTTAGATTTGTTCGCGTCAGCGTCAGGTTGCTCGCTTTTACTTTCGTCTTGGCTATTAAGGCTTTGCCATTTCAGCGCGCCATTGCTCTCAAAGTCGTTGGCTTTCGAGCAGCGCAGCAGGTGATCCTTGACTTCAATCACGGCGCCCAATGAGTAGGCTTGGTCTTGGTAGTAGCAGACGTGCTCAGCAAGGCGCGAAGCGTTGACGCCGACAACCGGTTTACCCGGCGTTGTGATGACGGTTGCCAACGCAGGATAAGTCATGCCGAGAGCCAACAACAGACTTAGAATTTGAGTGCACAATCGCATCGCTGCGCTCCTTTTACTCTTTGGTTGATGATGAACTTAGGGGATGCGTTGGCTTAAAACACCATCAAATTTGCGTTGATAACGCGCCAGCATACTTTCGTTGCCCAGCAATCCCCCTTGATGCACATAGAGAATAGTCTTTTGCGGGTGATTTGGGTACCAGCTGAGCAGGCAGCGCCACATCATGGGATCGTAAAGCAGATCAAACTCAACATCGGTGTCGGCCAGCAGTTGCTGCCACATCCGATAGTCCGCTTGATACAACTTGCCAAAGTGATGCTTTTGTTCGAGTTCAAGAACCGTGGGAAACACCTCTTCACCTAATGCTCGCCACTGCGCTTCGAGGTAGGCTCTCCCACCCACACACGGACAAGTCAGAACCTCAATGCCGTGCGATCTGAGTGCTTTTTGCAGATAGAGCGACGTGGTACCGGTCCCGGAAGGTAGGGCGACAACAAACTCGTGCTCGGGATGATAACGAGTCCAAGAGAGAATTTCTCGCGCCAGTCCTGCCACACCGGGTTCTGCCAGAGTAGAGCGGCCGCCTTCGGGGATCACTAAGCAGGTTTCATCAGGTTGGCGGATTTGCTCGATGTAGCTCGTGGGTTCTAGCCCTGAATCGCCGACGGCGATGATTTGCCCACCGAGCTCCAACACGCCGCGATAATTGCCCATCGGCTGCTGCTCTAGCCATGCGGGGATACGATCGACATAAAACTCAAACGCCCAGCCCTTTATTGCAGCAAGCGCGGCAAGCGAGTAGGCGGAGTTCGCCTGTGCGCTGCCATAGCCAATCAAGGTTTTCACCTTTGGCCACTCGCCGCTCAGTACTGACATCAGTTTGCGTGCCTTGTTACCAGAGAAGTGGCTGTGCAGTTGATCGTCTCGCTTGAGAAAAAAGGGGATCGAAGCCACTTGATGTTGCGTGACGGGCGTATCGCTGAGTTTCATGGTCTAATGTGCTGGGTGTCAAAAAGAGGCGTAGTGTATAAAACTAGCACTAAAAAGTCTTGTTGGTCGGTTTGAGCGCAAAAGATAAAAAAAGCCCAGAGTAAAAGGTCTCTGGGCGGATACATAAAACATAGGAGTTAATAAGAAAAAGCAGCATATGAGTAGGTTCAGAAAGGAAACAAGTTTGACGGCCTGTAAACTTCGAATGCTCTGCTCACTACACCTATTCAGACCGGAGACGGTCCAAACAGTTCAATAAATTTCCTCTCTTTTTTCTTCTTTGCACACTTTTTTGTTCGCAAGGAAAAATCTCTCTTACGTTTCAATGAATTACTTTCACACTTTTTTATCTGGTCAGACCAAAGCGCAAAAATGTGATGTTAATTGGTTGTTAGTTAAATGTTTCGGATGTATATTTCAAACAGTTGTTTAATACGAGTGCTTTAAAATGTCGGCGAGAAATAAGACGAAAGAGAAAATCCTAGATGTAGCGGAAGCGTTGTTTGCTGAGCATGGTTTCAATGACACGTCTCTTCGTACCATTACCAGCAAAGCTGGAGTGAATCTCGCGTCAGTCAACTATCACTTTGGCGATAAGAAAACCTTGGTACGTGCAGTGCTAAACCGTTATCTCGAAGCTTTTATGCCCTCAGTGCAAGATGCGCTAATAAACTTAAATCTCAATGATACGTATGAAATGTCAGACGTGTTTGAGTCACTGCGTACGCCACTAAGAAACTTAAACGATGTAAGACCGAACGGCACCAGCCGCTTTATGTTGCTGATTGGGCGTGGTTATACCGATGTGCAAGGTCACTTGCGTTGGTTCATTACCACACGTTACCAAGAGACGTTATCACTGTTTACCCAATCGGTGATGAAAGCCAACCCTGAGTTGACTCAAGAAGCGCTGTTCTGGCGTTTGCATTTTACCCTCGGCACCTGCGTGTTCACTATGGCTTCGAGTCAAGCGCTGCTAGAGATCGCTGAAAATGATTACGGCAAAGCGATGGATGCCAAGTCCGTCGTTGACCAACTGATTCCTTATTTGGCTGCGGGCGTCGCGGCGAAATAAATCGAGTAATAGCGAAGGTTTTTAAGACCAATAAAGCATTTTTAACATCAACAAAGCATTTATAACACTAACAATAAGTTCAACACCCTAACGCGAACAAAAGGATCGGATTATGTGCTCTCTAAGAAGAAAATGGGTCAGCGACCCAGCTTTCAAAATGTTCAAAAAAGTACTACCGCCGCTATCAAGCACAGAGAAAGAAGCCATGGAAGCGGGCAGCGTATGGTGGGACGGAGAGTTGTTCTCAGGCCGTCCTGATTTTCGTAAGTTGCACCAATATCCTGCACCAACGCTAACAGCGGAAGAGCAAGCCTTTATGGACAATGAGCTCGAAACCTTGTTGGCGATGCTCAATGACCACAAGATCGTCAAAGAAGATCGCGATCTGCCAAAAGAAGTGTGGGATTACCTACGCAAAGAGCGCTTTTTCTCGCTGATCATTTCGAAAGAATATGGCGGTCGTGAATTCTCTGCATTGGCAAACTCAACCATCGTTTCGCGCATCGCCACTCGCAGTATCAGTACAGCGGTATCGGTCATGGTGCCAAACTCGTTAGGTCCGGGTGAGCTGTTGTCCCACTATGGTACGCAAGAGCAGAAAGATTACTGGCTGCCACGTCTTGCCGATGGTACCGACATTCCGTGTTTTGCGCTAACTGGCCCGGAAGCGGGTTCAGATGCCGGTGGCATTCCCGATGATGGCGTCGTCTGTTACGGCGAGCACGAAGGGAAAGAGGTGCTCGGTATTCGCCTCAACTGGAACAAGCGTTACATCACTCTCGCGCCCGTTGCGACGGTACTTGGCCTTGCGTTTAAAATGTATGACCCAGACGGCCTGCTAGGCGATGAAAAAGAGCTCGGCATTACCTGTGCGTTGATCCCGGCGGATCACAAAGGGGTGGAAATCGGTGAGCGTCACGACCCGCTAGGTTTGGCGTTTATGAACGGTCCAACGCGCGGTAAAGATGTCTTTATTCCTATGGAGTGGCTCATTGGTGGCCAAGACTACGCCGGTAAAGGTTGGCGCATGCTGGTGGAATGTTTATCAGCAGGTCGCGGTATCTCGTTACCAGCACTTGGCACTGCGATTGGCCATCTGACGTCACGCACTACAGGCGCGTATTCCTACGTGCGTAAGCAGTTTGGTATGTCGATCGGTAAGTTCGAAGGGGTTGCAGAAGCGCTAGGGCGTATCGGTGGTTTGACGTACTTGCTAGAAGCGAGCCGCACACTCACCACGACCTCGTTGGATCTGAAAGAGAAACCGGGCATTGTGACGGCGATTGCCAAATACCACATGACGGAAATGGCCCGTACTATTTTGAATGATTCGATGGACATTCACTCAGGCCGCGCTATTCAAGACGGCCCGATGAACTACCTTGCTACGCACTATCTCGGTGTGCCGGTCGCTATTACCGTGGAAGGTGCGAATATTTTGACCCGTAACCTGATGATCTTTGGTCAAGGGGCGACGCGTTGTCATCCATACGTACTGAAAGAAATGGAAGCGGCCGCCAACCCAGATGAAAAAGAGGGTGCGAAGCAATTTGATGATTTGCTGTTCAAACACATCAAACATGCGATGGGCAACACCTTCGGCGCGTTTGGCGCGGCGCTCACCGGCTCTCGCTTTATCAAAGCCGATATGAGCGGGCCAACGCAGCAATACTATAAAGAGATGACGCGTCTCAGCCGTGCGTTGGCGGTCAGTGCGGATATCGCAATGGCAACACTGGGCGGCGATTTAAAACGTAAAGAGATGATCTCTGCACGCTTAGGGGATGTACTGGCGTATCTCTACATGGCGTCTGCGGCACTGAAAAAGTACGAAGATGAAGGTCGCCAGCAGCAAGATCTCGATTACGTACACTACGCCGTGCAGCACTGTTTGTATCACGCGGCGCAGTCATTGCAGCAAGCCTTTACCAACTACCCACAAAAAGCGGTTGGGCGTTTGCTGAAAGTGATCATCTTCCCACTGGGCAATCGCTACACCAAGCCAAGTGATCAGCTTACTGTGAAACTGGCAGAAAGTCTGATGACACCAGGAGCGCACCGTGATCGCCTCACTCACCTTTGCTACATTGGCAAAGACGCGGATGACAGTGTCGGCTTGATGGAAAACGCGTTCCTTGCCATGTATGGGGTGAAGAGCTTAGAGCGCAAACTGATGCGTGCAGCTAAAGACGGTGTCGTCGCTCGTAAAGGGCTGCTGACCGAGCGATTAGCGCAAGCCTTAGACGCTGGCGTGCTGACTCAAGCTGAAGTGGATAAGATCTTGGCCGCGGATAAATTGCGTTACCGCGCCATTCAAGTGGACCACTTTAGCCACGATTTCAGCGAGACTCGTACCCATCAAGAGGGTGCGAAGCCAAAGCTCGATAGCGTGGCGTAATAAAGCACGTCACCGCTCTTACTACTCAGAGGCACCGTCACGGTGCCTCTGCTGTTTCTGCTCAGTAAAATGCTTTGGATACCACAGAGAGAAGCGACAGGAAGTGATCCAACCACTTGCCTTTTCACGACATTTTTACAGAAATTAGATGCGATCTGGCGTTGAACCTTTTATCCTAGCCGGGTTTTGTTAAGGAAGTTGAATATGATCATCAAACCTAGAATTCGTGGATTTATCTGTACAACAACGCACCCAGTGGGTTGTGAAGCTAACGTAAAAGAACAAATTGCTTACACTAAGGCGCAAGGTCCAATCAAGAACGCACCTAAGCGTGTACTGGTTGTGGGCGCATCGAGTGGCTACGGTCTATCTTCTCGTATCGCAGCGGCATTTGGTGGCGGCGCTTCAACCATCGGTGTGTTCTTCGAGAAAGAAGGCACAGAGAAAAAGCCGGGCACAGCCGGTTTCTACAATTCTGTCGCTTTTGAAAAACTCGCCCGTGAAGAGGGTCTTTACGCAAAAAGCTTGAACGGTGACGCGTTTTCAAACGAAGCAAAAGAAAAAACCATTGAGCTGATCAAACAAGACCTAGGTCAGATCGATATGGTGGTGTACTCACTGGCCTCTCCAGTACGTAAAATGCCAGAGACGGGTGAAGTGATTCGTTCTTCTCTCAAGCCTATCGGCGAAACCTACACATCGACAGCGGTGGATACCAACAAAGATGTGATCATCGAAGCGAGCGTTGAGCCTGCGACTGAAGAAGAGATCAAAGATACCGTCACCGTAATGGGTGGCGAAGATTGGGAATTGTGGATCAATGCCCTCTCTGAAGCCGGCGTGCTGGCTGATGGCTGCAAAACCGTCGCTTACAGCTACATTGGCACTGAGCTGACGTGGCCGATCTACTGGGACGGTGCGCTAGGCAAAGCGAAGATGGACTTAGACCGCGCAGCCGCAGCACTGAACGAGAAACTTTCTTCAACCGGTGGCAGCGCGAATGTCGCAGTATTGAAATCGGTTGTGACTCAAGCGAGTTCTGCGATTCCTGTTATGCCGCTTTATATCGCTATGGTCTTTAAGAAGATGCGTGAGGAAGGCGTTCACGAAGGGTGTATGGAACAAATCTACCGCATGTTCAGCCAGCGTCTTTACAAAGAAGATGGCAGCGCAGCAGAAGTGGATGAGAAGAACCGCCTGCGTTTAGACGACTGGGAATTGCGCGACGACATCCAACAACACTGCCGTGACCTATGGCCACAAATCACCTCTGAAAACCTAAAAGAGCTGACGGATTACGTCGAGTATAAAGAAGAGTTCTTGAAACTGTTTGGTTTTGGTGTTGAAGGCGTGGATTACGACGCGGATGTTAACCCAGACTACAAAGCCGACTTTATCGCTATCTAACCGCTGCTTATCGTAACGTCACTACTCAAAATGTGGCGTTAGAAACAAAAAATCCGGAGTTGATGCTCCGGATTTTTTTCACTGCTATTTTCAATCGGCGGCTTTGGAACGTCGGCTTACCCAGCTCTTTATCCTAGTCAGTCCGCTTACTTAAACGTCGACCAAATAGGCGCGTGGTCAGACGGTTTTTCAATCCCGCGCAGCTCGTAATCAATATCCGACTCGACGCATTTTTGCGCCAAACTTGGCGTAGCTAGAATCACATCAATACGTAGACCACGGTTATCATCGAAACCGCGAGAGCGATAATCAAACCATGAAAAACGATCGTCGACACTCGGATGAACCTGACGGAACGTATCGACCAATCCCCAATCCATCAAGGTGTTAAGCCACTCGCGCTCCTCTGGTTGGAACGAACACTTGCCCGTTTTTAACCAACGTTTGCGGTTGGGTTCACCAATACCAATATCGCTGTCCAGTGGGCTGATATTGATGTCACCCATCACGATTAATTGCTCGTCGCTGCTGTGATACTCGTTCAAGTAGGTCATTAAATCTTGATAAAACTGACGCTTATACGGGTACTTGGTTTCGTGGTGGATGTTGTCACCTTGAGGGAAGTAACCATTGAGGACGGTCACTTTCTCTCCCGCGTCGTCTTCAAACGTCGCCATGATCATGCGTTTTTGATGATCATCATTGTCGGTCGGAAAGCCTTTTTGCACGTGAATCGGCGCTTTCTTACACAGCATGGCCACACCGTAGTGCGCTTTTTGACCGTGAAAGTACACGTGATAGCCCATCGCTTCCACATCCTCGAGTGGGAAAGCTTCATCATGCACCTTGATTTCTTGAAGACCAATCACGTCAGGTTGATGCTTATCAATAATGGCTTGCAGTTGATGAAGGCGGGCGCGAAGGCCGTTGATATTAAAAGAGATGACTTTCATTGATAATCCTTGCTTGAATAGGTCTCGTTTTTGCAGTCTAAATCCACTGGTTTTGAATAGTAACACTTCCACTTTTGGCTGACTAATGCCAAGCGTTCAGCATCTTCCTCCGAGCGATAGTAACAAATTCTTAAACTTTTGATTGATAATCAAGTTCAATATGCTGTAATGATTGAACAAAACTATCAACAAGTTTGCTTATAAGGATGTATTATGCGAACGCTTTCGGTTCAATGGAAGATCACGCTTTTCGCTGGCTGCTGTCTCCTCATTACGTCACTCTCTTTAATTGGCTTCTCGGTCTACAACGCTTTATCCAATCAACAATTGATCAAAGCGCAAAGCGCGGAATCGGTGATCGATAAATCCGAGCAGTTGCTGCAAACGCGCGCTCTACTCAGCGGTACTGAGGTGGCGGAGTATCTCAATGAAGCGCTCTACCGCGCAGAAATGTTGGCCTCCAGCGCCATGTTCTTAAAGCGCAATACCGAAGAAAACTTTGGTGACAGTGAAGAGCTGCGTACCGCATTGGATGAAATGGTTCGTCGTTCGGTGATGGACTTTGAATCGATTCAAGGGGCGTATTTGGTCTTTAGACCGGACATGCTCGACAATGAAGACAGCAATTACGTTGATGCTGAGTATGTCGGTTCAAATGAAGTGGGCCGTTTTGCGCCTTACTGGATCACCGCGCAAAATGGTGAAAATGTGGTGAACAGCGTGCTCAGTGAAGCCCTGCTTTTAGACCCAAGTAATCGTGAGCGCTTTGAGTGTCCATTGACCACAGCACAAGCGTGTGTGACTACGCCACGTTTGATTACTCAAGAGGAGGAAACATTTTTAACCTCCTCGATTTCGGTACCGATTATGCTTGATGGCACCAGCATTGGTTTCTTTGGGATTGATTTGCGTCTCGACGCCTTGAAAGAGGTGGTGGCCGATGCGGATAGCAAACTCTTTTCGGGCGATGGCAGCGTCAATATTGTTAGCTTTGATGGCTCTTTGATCGCCAGTGACGCGCCTGACGCGGCCATTGGTCAACCTTATCAGAGCGACATGCACAGCAGTGAAGCGCTACGAGAGTTGCTCTTGGGTCAAGAAGTGGTGACACAGTGGAGCGAAAGCGGTGACTGGATGACGGTGTTCGCACCGATTATGGTGGCGAATCAAACCTGGGGCGTATTGTTTGATATGCCAAGAAACAGTGTGTTGGCCGATGCCGATGACCTTGACGCGACCATTACGGCGCAAGTGGAATCGAGCGTGACCACCGAACTGTTGGCGGGGTCGGTCCTGGTGCTGTTTGGTTTATTTACGATTGGTGTTATGGCTAATCGCTTGGTGAAACCGATTCGTGACGTGGTGGCGCGTTTGGATGATATCGCGTCGGGTGAAGGTGATCTTACCCAACGTATTGAGGTGAAATCGGCGGATGAAATTGGTCAGCTCGCCATGGGTTTCAACTCGTTTTTGGAAAAGCTGCAACACATTATTCGTGATGTGATTGATACCACGATGCAAGTAGGGACCACAACCGAACAATCGAAAGTGGCCGCCCAAGGCACGAGACGCAGCAGTGACGCCCAGTTTAAAGAGGTCGACTTAGTCGCGACGGCGTCTGAAGAGATGACGCAAACCGCAGGCCTTGTGGTACAAAACGCAGAAATTGCGGTGCAAGAGGCGGATAAAGCGCATCAGGCGGCAACCGTCGGTCAACAAGTGATTGAAAAATCGCAACATGAAATGGAACATCTGGTTGAACGTATGACCGCAGCGGTGCCCGTAGTGGAAGAGCTGGCGAAGAACAACGCCAACATCACGGAAATTTTGACTGTGATTGAGGGCATTTCGGAGCAAACCAACCTGTTGGCGCTCAACGCTGCGATTGAAGCGGCGCGCGCGGGTGATCAGGGGCGTGGCTTTGCCGTGGTGGCCGATGAGGTCCGTAATCTTGCCAGCCGTACCCAAGACTCAGTCGGTGAAATTCGCAAAGTGATCGAAAGTGTGCAGAAGGGCACCCAAGATGTGGTGTCTGCGATTCAAGAGGGCAATGAGCTCGCCAATCACTCTGCCAGCCAGGTTGAACAGGCGGTACAAGAGCTTAATCACGTATTTGGCGCGATCGCTTCCATCAACGATATGAACAATCAGATTGTTAAAGCGGCAGAAGAGCAGCAGTCGGTGTCAGGCGAAGTGAATCAAAGTGTCGCTAATATCCGCGATCTGAGCGCACAAATTTTGTCTCAAGCGGAAGAGTCAGAAACGGTCAGCGGCCAGATCAGTGAGCTGTCGAAAAATCAGCAGCAACTGGTCAATCAATTTAAGGTATAGCATCAAAGAACATACATCTCTTATTGAGAAAAACGCGCTCGGTGAATCCCATCACCGAGCGCGTTTTTGTTTTATCCAGCGATTAGTCGATAAGCAAGAAAGCAAGTCTTTGAAGTCAGGGCGTTGACCTTATTGTGCCAACTTTCGCTCTAAATCGCTTTTTACGATATCGATAGCGGCTAAAGCAGTATGAGGATCGATCTCATTGCTCTCCAATAAATAGATCAAATCTACCGCCAGTTTGATCTCTTCGGGGGCGTTTTCAAGCCCGCTGTTTGCTGCCGCTGACTGTTCTTGGCTAGACATTACTGGTTTCTCTCTCGATAGGTGATTTGATTTTCGATTTTCAACTTAGACTCTTGGCACCGTTTTAGACGCTGCTCGGTAGCCAGTAACGCTTGCTGCGCTTGTGCTTGGGCAAACGATGAGGCGTTTTGCAGTGCACGCTCTTTATCTCTCACCATCTCTTTTAAGCGACGTTCCCACTCTTGATGCTGCGCCAGTTGTTGGTAGAGCTCGTTGATGGGCTTTCTATAATAGCTTTTGTGCTTAGGTTCGTTTTTACGGATTGAGGTGGTGGCCAATTCGCGCTCAATGGCACTGATTTGCGACAGTAAACGCTCGCCGAGGTATTCTGCTCGGTGCGTGGTCAATTTGCCCGCTTGTTCTTCGCGCAAAATCGACGTCAATGTGGCTTGTGTTTCTGTCACGCAGGGAACAAGCAGTTTGGCTCGGCAGGAAAACAGCCGTTCATCAAACAGCGGTAGGTGGTGCTCACCGCGTTGGCGATCAAGCCCCGCGGCTTGCAGGGCAAGGTTCTCTAAGGTTTGCTTTAGCGAATCGAATCTATTCATTGCGTTAACCAGGGATAAACCACGCATCAAACGCCAGTTTGACGGCGAGCACACTGACGACCGTAACAAAGACTGGGCGTATAAACGTTGCGCCAAATCGTATCGCGGAATGAGCACCAACGAACGCACCAGCCATCAAACAGACACCCATCGTCAGACCTAGTACCCAATCGATGTGACCCAAAATCGCAAATGTCACCAATGACGTAAAGTTGCTGGTAAAGTTCATCGCCTTGGCCAAACCAGAAGCCAACAAAATATTGAGGCGATAGAGCGCCATTGAGCTCACGGTCCAAAACGCACCAGTACCGGGGCCGGCAACGCCATCATAAAAGCCTAGAATCAAACCTTGGCCTATCTGCTTTTTATGTAGTACAGGGCAAGGTGGTGGCGATTCATTGATTTTTGCGTTCGGTGTTTTATGCCAAACAGTATAGACAGCCGCTGCCAGAATAATCAGCGGTAAGATTTTTTCAAGCCACTCGGTTGAGATGAAATCAACAAACAAGGTGCCTAAGATTGCCCCTGCTAGGGTGGCAAAGAACGCTCTTAGCCAACATTCAGGTTTAAACAGGCGCTTTCGGTAGTAAGTAAACGCGGCGGTTGATGATGCGAAGGTCGCCGCTAACTTGTTTGTACCGAGCGCAATGTGCGGCGGTAGGCCGAGCGACAGGAGAGCAGGCACCGTTAACATGCCGCCACCGCCGGCGACGGCATCAATAAATCCAGCAACAAAAGCAACCAGTGCCAACACCAACAACATGGTTGGCTCAAAAAGTTCCATAATGTGTATTCTTCTTTATATGCTTGACGCGCTTGTAAGTTATGGGTGTCAATCGCACCACTATTTAATGGTGCGTTTAAATGGAGGAAGTGAGTCCAACAGCGCACTCCCGTAACGTTTGGTGACCAGTCTGCGATCAAGGATGACGACTCTACCAGAATCGCGCTCTTTACGCAGCAAGCGACCGACAGACTGAATCAGCTTTTTACTCGCTTCGGGTACCGAGATCTGCATAAACGGATTTCCGCCTTTGCGCTCGATGTATTCTGCATGGGAGCGCTCCACAGGGGAGGTCGGCACCGCAAACGGAATCTTGGTGATCACCAGGTTGGTCAGCAAGTCACCCGGTAAATCCAGCCCTTCTGAGAAGCTGCCAGTGCCAAACAGAATGCTCGTCTTGCCACACTGCACAAGGGTTTTATGTTTTTTTAGGATTTCAGAGCGCGACTCTTGACCATGAATTTGCAGCGCCCAACCCTTTTTAACAAATTCGCTACTCAGCGCTTCTGCGACTTGGTTCATTTGCCAATAGGAGGAGAATAAAACCAAATTGGCCTGTTTGTCTTCAATCCAGTTAGGCAATATCTCTATAAGATATTCAGTAAACTGTGGCGCTTGGGGCTCCATCTTCATTGCCGGTATGACCAATTCGGCTTGGTTGGCGTAGTCAAACGGCGACGAGAGCGCAAGAAAGCGCACACCGTCTTCCTCTTTTTCACTCACGCCAGCTTGGCGACAGAAAAAGCTGAATGAGTTGAGCGCGCGAAGAGTCGCGGAAGTGAGTACCGCTCCAACGCAGCGGCTCCAGATCTGTTGATCCAATTGCCAACCCACTTCGAGCGGCGAGACATTGACGATAATGTCGCCTTCGCGTTCCGGATGTAGTGATAACCAACGCGCTAAAGGTGCGCCTTTTTCACGCGTGGGCTCGGCCATTAAGCGCCAAACTTGGGCGAGATTGTCAAAACGCTGAATGTAAAAACCGAGCTCAGCGAGCGCGGGTTCTGCGAGTCGGTTCGCAATTTCGCCGTCTTTGACGCGTTCTGAAATCAGATCCGCCACCTTAGCGACGGCCTGAGCACCTTTGACCGAATAGGTCTTCAATTCTTTGGCCTGTTCAAATAGCCAAGTGGGCAGCTCGCCATGTTCAAAGCGATAATGACGATCTTCAAACGCCTGAGTATCAAACTGTGCGGGGAGCTTCGCCAAGGTTGGAATAAGCTGCGCAATGCTGTCTTGCAACTCATTTTTAAACCTTGCGACGCGCTTTTCATCGGCAAGGCCTGCAAATTTGGTCACACTTTGATTGAGCTTTTCTAGCCAACTGGCAGCGCCTTTACAACTGGCTGCGGCAGAGGCGTGATCGCGCGCGACGTGGGGTAAGTGGTGCGCCTCATCAAACACATAAAAGGTGTTCTCAGGCTCTGGAAGTATCACGCCACCCCCGAGATCGGCATCGGCCATCACCAAGCTGTGGTTGGCAATGATCACGTCGACCTTATCAAGCTCGGCACGGGCCTTTTGAAACGGACACTGGCGATGCGCAGGTAAACTGGTGTTGCAGCTGTGCTTATCGCTGACAATCATTTGCCACAAGTGGTCGGGAATTGGCTTGGGCCAAGCGTCACGGTCACCATTCCATTTGTTTTGTGCCAACTTGGTGTGCATGAGCTCAAGCAGTTCAACCTCTTTTTTCTTCGGCTTACTGTCGAACATCGCCATCTGCCCGCCGTCTGCCCCACACGCGGTGTAGAGCTTTTCAGCACAGCAATAACGGCCTCGGCCTTTGGCGAGGATAAAGGAGAACTCACGATCAGAGAGGCGTCTATATAGTGGCAAATCCTTATTGATGAGCTGCTCTTGCAGCGCGACGGTGGCGGTGGAGATGACCACTTTACGATTATTGAACAGCGCAACGGGTATCACGGCCATCAGATAGGAGAGTGATTTGCCAATCCCGGTCCCCGCTTCTGCAACTATCATCCGGTTAGATTTGTGATACTCGCCACATAATGTTTTGGCGATCTCTGCGACCAAGTAGTTTTGTGCTCGGCGAGGAACGAAGTTTTCTAACTGATGTTGGAGAGATTGATAACTGTGGCGGATAGAATTTTGTATCTTACTGGCAATCATATGGGGACCTTCGCTATGGGCGACGGATGATAGCACAGTTTGCTAAACGCTACTCAGTTCACGAAATAGAATCTCAAATGACCAAATCTAGATCTCCTTCACAAAAAAAAACTGAACCTTCAAGAACTTATAATTAATTCTAATTGTAAAATATATATCACTCCAAATAATCACAAATGGTAGATTTATATTCTGTCATTTACTTAATTTTATCGATTAATTGGCGTTTAAGTCTAAATGTTAACGGTTTTGGTAAGACCTGTGGCGTGGAGATATTTTTATGAACCTGGTCTAAAAAACGGCAGCTTTATATGTAAACATATGATTTTAAAATAATTTATGTTTTTTTAGTTGTGTGGTTTAGAACATTTGACACTTAGGGGAATCTTTTGCAATCTAAACCTCGAAATTTAGTGGCGATGACATCGGACCAATAAAGAGTTTGAGTCATCTTCTAAAACATAAAGGGAACCGGATAGGGAATTCCCATTCTATAGAAAAGGCAGTGGATTATTATGAAAAAGACTCTAGTAGCTCTAGCAGTACTTATGGCGGCTTCGTCTGCTAACGCGGCGATTGAGGTGTACAACCAAGATGGTGTTTCAGTAAACCTGAAAGGTGATATTGAAGTTGTTTACCGCAACGACGTAACTGGCTCAAGCCAAATGCAGCAACGCATCGAAGACGCTGATTTCGGCTTTGACATCCGTTACATGGTAAACGATGACTGGACAGTCGGTGCATACTGGGAGTTCGACGGTTCAGAAAGCACTAACTCAGAAATTACGCGTAACGGTGACACCTATGTAGCTGCGTACCACAAGACGGCTGGCTCAATTAAATTTGGTCGCCTATGTACTGCTGCTGATGATCTAGGTATCGGCTCTGATGAAGCGTTTGGTATTGCTTCTCTTCTTGAAGCAGCGACAGATGAGTGCTCTGACGAAGCAGTACGTTATGATTTTGACAACGGTGATTTATACGCAACCCTAGGTTTCGTACAAAACAAACTTGATCAAGGCCTACTGCTTGATGGAGGTGAAATCTCTTCAGAATCCAAGCAACGTGGTTCTCAGGATACATATTACGATGCACGAGTTGGCTACCGTGTAGCTGATTTTGACCTATCTGCGTTTTTTGCCCAGTACAATGCAGACGACAGCGCAGAGCAAAAAGATGATACTGCTTACGCGTTTGAAGCTGTATACGGTGGCCTTGAAAACATCAGCCTAGCTATTGCTTACTACGCAGTTGCAGCAGACGCTGCTAACTCTGATAACAGCAACGTGTCTTTTGCTGCAGATTACAGTCTAGGTAAACTTGGCTTTGCAGCTGGTTACTCAATCGGCTCTCACGACGACAAGACTAAAGAAGCAGACCGTTGGTTCGTTAACTCAACATACGCTGTAGCACCAAACACTAAGCTTTATGCAGAAGTTGGTGGTCTAGATCAAGAAGGTGTTGATGACAACACTGGTCTAGCAATCGGTGTTGAAGCTTCTTTCTAATCATTTAGCTTAAGAAGTTTAGGAATCATAAAGCCACCTTCGGGTGGCTTTATTTCATGTTATCCATACAAATGACAGAGGGAAAGGATGAGAGCTTATATTTTTATGTGGTTTTTGGTGGTTGCCTCAACACATTCCAGTCATGCTGCAACGCTCACACCTAAGCGTGGAGTGAGTATTCTATATATTAATGGTCAGAGTGCAGAGAATAAGATCGGAGTGAATTCCATTAAAGAGGGTTACACACAAATTGTTGTCAGAATGGATAAAAATATGTCAAAGGGCTCTAGCGGTGACGTGTTTACTTCTAAGCCTTATGTCCTAACTTTTACTATGTCCGGTGACCAGGCTACTATTGATCATCCTGTCGCGAGAAGTTCTATGGAGGCGAGGGCTGTTTTTGAATCCCCTAATCCTGAATGGCGATTATTTATAGATGGCAATGAAGTTGAATATACACAGGGGATAATACAAGGTAAAACTGGATTTCTACCTTTCTCTGGACTTAAGGCATCTTTGGCAGAATACAATGAGCAGCGCGGAATCTACTTCGACAAAGGTTCGCTCGTCGATAAACCTGTCGCCGCCGTCAGCGCAACCGCTGTTACCGCCGCCGCTATGACGGATATGGCTGAAGCCCCACAAGTCGCCCCTCAAATGGTTGACACCAACAACCTTGACCAACTTAAAGCCTGGTACCTAAAATCTTCCACCGAAGAGCGCAAAGCCTTCCGCCGCTGGATGATTGACCAAGACTAAATGGCATAAAGGGTTACGAGCACTTGACCGACCAAACAAATCGGTAAATTATCGTAACCCACAACCCACAACCCACAACCCACAACCCACAACCTACCTAAAACACACCTCTTTCCCCAGCGCACTCTCCACTGCCATTACTAACTTCTCAATATGCTTAGGTTCGCTGATAAACGGCGGCATCATATAGATAAGACGTCCGAATGGGCGTATCCAGACGCCTTGCTCAACAAAATGCGCTTGGATGTTTTCCATATCCACCGCTATCGTCGTCTCTACCACACCAATCGCGCCGAGCCAGCGCACGTCTTTGACTTTTTGATATTTTTTTAGTCTCGGCAGCAGCGAAGCAAATTGACGTTCGATGCCCGCAACTTGTGTTTGCCATTCGCCGGTTTTCAATAAGTCCATACTGGCACTTGCGACGGCGCAGGCGAGGGGGTTGCCCATAAAAGTCGGGCCGTGCATAAAGCAGCCGGCTTCGCCCGAACAGACGGTGTCAGCAACGTGGCGAGTGGTGAGCGTGGCGGATAACGTCATGTAACCGCCGGTGAGCGCTTTACCGACACAGAGGATGTCTGGCTGAACCTCGGCGTGTTCGCAGGCAAACAGCTTGCCTGTGCGGCCAAAGCCGGTGGCGATTTCATCCAATATCAGCAGCACGCCATAGTCGTCACACAGTTGGCGTACGCCTTTTAGAAATTCTGGGTGATAAATGCGCATGCCTCCCGCACCTTGCACTATGGGCTCAAGAATGACCGCCGCTATTTCTTGATGATGATTAGCGAGCTGTTGACGAAAATCGTCCAGATCACTGGGTTGCCACGTTTGCCAGAAGCCTGTTTGAGGCGAGCGAGCAAAAATGTGTTCAGGCAGAAAGCCTTTATAGAGTGAATGCATGGAGTTGTCAGGATCAGTTACCGACATCGCCGCAAAGGTATCGCCATGGTAGCCATCTCGAAGGGTGAGAAACTTTGAGCGCGGCTCGCCTTTCGCATGCCAATATTGCAGCGCCATTTTTAGGCTCACTTCCACCGCCACCGAACCAGAATCGGCAAGAAACACCTGTTCAAGATTATCCGGTGCGAGCTCAAGCAGCGCTTGACACAAGGTGA